>NZ_BJXB01000021.1 GCF_007990775.1 Deinococcus cellulosilyticus NBRC 106333 = KACC 11606
GTCAGTACACTTCCCCTTCCACGCTTTTCTCCTCAGCCTGCCTGACCCCCTGGGCCAGACTTTCCTTGAAGCTCATGAAGTCCATTTCCAGACCTTCGGCAACGCGGCGACCATAGTCTTCATCTGCGAGGGTGAAATGCTTGACCATCTGCTGCTGGATCTGGGGAGCACAGTCTTTGAGGGCACTGACCAGATTGGAGATCAGGTCGTTGCGTTCCACATCGTTGTGTCGGCGGTAGGTCTCTCCGGCCTGGGCAAAATCGTTGGTGCGGGCAATTTTCTGTTGCACCAGATTTCCCTCAATGCGAGGGGTGTAGGGTTTGCCTGCAGGTTGCGCTTCTTTCAATCCACCCAGAGTGGAAGGCTCGTAATTCACATGGGGGTTCTGGCCTTCTGGGAGGTCCACATGGTAGGCCATCTGTCCACCCCTCTGGTTGGTCGCCACATGGGTTTTCGCGGCATTCACAGGGAGTTGCAGGTAATTGCTGCCCACCCGGTAACGCTGCGTGTCCGAGTAGGAGAAGGTGCGCCCCTGCAGCAGCTTGTCATCCGAGAAATCCAGACCGTCCACCAGCACCCCTGTTCCGAAAGCCACCTGTTCCACCTCTGCGTGGTAATCCACAGGGTTGCGGTCCAGCACCATGCGGCCCACAGGCAGGAAGGGGAACTGCTCCTGGGGCCAGAGTTTGGTCGGGTCGAGGGGATCGAAATCCAGCTCTGGGTGGTCATCGTCGCTCATGATCTGCACGCACAGTTCCCACTCGGGGAATTCGCCGCGCTCGATGGCCTCGTACAGGTCCTGGGTGGCATGGCTGAAGTTCTTGCCCTGAATCTGGGAGGCTTCATCTGCCGTCAGGTTGCGGATGCCCTGCTTTGGCTCCCAGTGGTATTTGACCAGCACCGCCTGACCGTCCTTGTTGACCCACTTGTAGGTGTTCACACCACTGCCCTGCATTTCCCGGTAGTTGGCAGGAATGCCCCACGGCGAAAACAGGAAGGTGATCATGTGGGTGGCCTCGGGGGTCTGGGAGATGAAATCGAAAATGCGCTCAGGGTCCTGGATGTTGGTGATGGGATCAGGCTTGAAGGCATGCACCAGATCAGGGAACTTCATGGCATCCCGGATGAAGAAGATCTTGAGGTTGTTCCCCACCAGGTCCCAGTTGCCATCCTCGGTGTAGAACTTCACCGCAAAACCACGGGGGTCACGCAGGGTCTCAGGGGAGTGGTTCCCGTGAATCACTGTTGAGAAACGCACAAAGACAGGGGTGCGCTTTCCGGGCTCCTGAAAGAGCTTCGCACGGGTGTACTTCGAGACAGGTTCATCTCCCACCTTGCCGTAGGCCTCGAAGTAACCGTGTGCACCTGCCCCTCTGGCATGCACCACACGCTCGGGAATGCGCTCCCGGTCAAAGTGCGTGATCTTCTCCAGAAAGTGGTAGTTCTCCAGCGTGGTGGGGCCTCTGTCGCCCACCGTGCGCAGGTTCTGGTTGTCGGACACCGGATGCCCCTGGCGTGTGGTCAGGGTCTGGTCCTGGGATTGGGGGTTGATGACCGGATCTTTCCTGTTCTGGTCGCTCATGGTCTTCCTCTAGTTGTGGCAAAGCTCAGTCAATGACAGCTTGAAACACAGGGCTTGCTGCAGGGCATTATTCGCTTCTTTTTCAGCTGCATCAGTAAATTCGGGTACGGAACTGTACTCTCAGAGCAGCAGGCTGTAACCCTCCACACACCCCTTGCATCTGGAGCCTGAAATCACTCAAACTGCTGTGAGCAAAATGGCCTGTTCCTGCGCTCAGCGCCATAAAATAGAGACGACATTGTGGATGGGATGGGTGATTGATGACGGTACTGACAAGACGCAAATCAACAGCGGTTCTCCCCTGGATCATTGGCGGCATTCTGCTGCTGGGCACCGGAGCCTGGTTCGGTGTGCCCTACATCATGAACACCGTAGGCAACCCTGAGCAGAAAGAAACCCGCACCATCGAAAGCTGGCTGGCCGCGAGTGCCACCATGCTCCCCCTGGAAAACGCCGAAGGAGCCCAGTTTGCCTCCCTGCTCAAAAAAGCAGATGGTCAGGCCCTGCTGGTCCTCAACCAGCAGGCAGAAGACGGGAAAGCTTATCAGGCCTGGAAAGTCAAAGGGGATGACATCACCTCCCTGGGCGTGGTGGGCCTGCGCACCCTGCAGATGGACACCACAGGCCTGGACGCCGTTCTGGTCTCCCTGGAACCCCAAAGTGGCAGTGACGCCCCGACACAGATTCTGGGGGATGTGCAGTTGAAGTAAGGCCAAGGGCCGAGGGCCCAGAGCCGAGCGCAAAAAAACGAATTCAGGGACATCAGAAGGCAATCCCTTGATGTCCCTGAACCGAAAAACAATCACCAGCAACCGGCTGAAAAGCAGACAGCTGATGGCTGAACCCTTTACAACTTGGGCAGGGTCACGCCCGTCTGGCCCTGGTACTTGCCGCCACGGTCACGGTAGGTGACCTCTGGGCGTTCACCTTCAAAGAACAGCAGCTGAACGCACCCCTCATTGGCGTACATCTTGGCAGGCAGAGGGGTGGTGTTGGAGAACTCCAGCGTCACATGTCCCTCCCAGCCGGGCTCCAGGGGCGTTACATTTGCGACGATACCGCAGTTGTGAACGAAAACCCCGGCTTCCAGAGCAAAGTTGCCCGCTTCGGGAACGGTCAGGCAGTACACATCGTGGGTCCCTTCAAGTTCACGGATGGCGACCACTTTGTGGTTGACCACTTCTGTGCCTTTAAAAGCCTGCACCACATGACGGAAGCGTCGGAAGACACTGCGGTCACATCCCAGCAGTCTGGCTGCACCCCGGATGGAGCCTGTTTCATCCAGGGCCTGGCGCACCGTCTGTTCATTGATTTCAGGTCTCAGGCGAATGTTTCGGGCAATCTCCTTCTGGCGTGCAATGCGCTCTTCAGAAGCTTTGTTCCAGGCTGCGCGGGACAGCTGGCCGATTTTTTCGCGGAGCTCGGGATTCTGGTAGGCCGCCCTGATGCGTTCCTGTTGCTTTTCCCGCTCTTCTGCGGTCCAGCGGGTCAGGTGCTTGAGGAGCAGTTTGCCCCTGGCCTCCGCATAACGCTCATCCTTCCAGAAATTGCTGGCCCGGACACTCTGGGCAGCGCGGTATGTTCTGTACCAGCTGTCGTTCTGACGCAGTTCCGCCAGAGCGTCTTTGATGCTCAGGCTGTGTTCCTGAGGATCAAATTCACCGCCCTGGTCCTGGTTCAGGTAGGTGATGGCATTGTGCATGTGGATGTGCTCACTGGCATCCACACGGGTGATGTTCCAGGGATTGTTGTTGCGGCGGTTGTGGTCCAGGTGGTGGCGGTGTGTTCCTGGCGCATCTTCATAAATCCCGTTTTGCAGGTTCCACTCGTCTGCCAGCCTGTGTGTGGGGTACATGTGACCGGACAGGGGCTGGTACACCATCTCATAACCCCTGTAGGCCTTGCGGTACAGGGGCATCAGGGAATCTCCGGCCCTGAGGTTTCCAGCCTGCACACTGCGGCCATCTCTGGTGATGAACTCGTGGTCTGGTGTGGCCTCAATGACCTCTCCGTTGTCCAGTTCGATTTCCAGCAGCCTGTCCTGACCGATCAGGCGGGGAGATTCCAGCAGGGTCACCGTGATTCTGCCATGCTCGTTCAGGGAGTACCCAAAAAAGGCCTCACCCCCGGCAGCACGCTCAGCCATTTCCTTCAGGGTGGGGGAAGTCCCATCGGCCAGGGCAACACGGGTGTTTGCGCTGAAGCAACGTGCATACGTGCTTTTTCCAAGTGCCACCACCATCACTGTGTCAGGAATTTTCAGGTATTCCACACTGCGGGCCAGCACGAAGCTGTTGGGTGGAATGATGATCTCATCTGAAACAATGTCCACAAAACCCTTGGGGTCAAACTCCTTGGGGTCCACCACGGTGTTGAAGGCATTCACAAACACCTTCCACTCGGGAGCGCAACGCAGGTCGTACCCGAAGCTCGAAAGACCATAGCTGATCACTCCGGCATTCTGGGCATTTCTCACGAGGCGCTCCTCGAAGGGTTCAATCATGCCCTGTTGGGCCAGCTCTCTGATTCGCCAGTCAGGAAGAATACTCATGGAGAGCATTCTAATGCACAATTGGGTCAAAAGCATTTTTGTTGTCTGGCAGAAAGTTTGCGGAAGGCAGAAAGCAGAAGGCCAAGGCAAAACAGCAAAAGCAAAGGCTTTAACAAACAGCGATCTTGCCTTCAGGCGAATGATCCCAGATTTTAATGACCCTAAACTCTCGGAGCATCACAAACCCTTCTGCCTTCTGCCTTCTGCCTTCTGCTTTCTGCCCCCGATCCCTCATCCTCGGGTGCTAGACTGTAAAAGTGACTGACGCTCAAAACACCTCCACCCATTCCGGCTTCATTGCCATTGTCGGCAAACCGAACGTGGGTAAATCCACCCTGCTCAACAACATGCTCGGGGTCAAAGTCGCCCCGATCACCAATCGCCCGCAGACCACCCGTCGGGGCATCCGTGGGATCCTCACCGAGGACAATTCCCAGATTGTCTTTGTGGACACCCCCGGCATGCACAAGGCCAAAGATGCCCTGGGCAAATACATGAATGAGGAAATTCAGGCTGCCCTCTCGGACGTGGACGCCATTCTGTGGATTGTGGACCTGCGCCACCCTCCCACCGAAGAGGATGTGATGGTGTCCCGCACCATCAAGGACATCGACAAACCCCTGATTGTGGTGGGCAACAAACTGGACGCTGCCAAGTACCCCGAGGAAGCCCTGCGCCTGTACACCAACCTGCTCGGTGAGCGGGAATTCGGGACCCGCACCCTCAGCGCACAGGAGCACCCCGAGTCCCTGCTGGACCTGAAGCTGCAACTGTTCAGCCTGCTTCCTGAAAACCCCTTCTTCTTTGATGAGAAGAGCCGCAGCGACCAGTCCCGTGAGAACTGGGCTGCTGAAATCATCCGCGAAGAAGCCATGAAGCGTCTGGAAGAAGAACTCCCCTACGCTGTGGCCACCCGCGTCACCGACTGGGAAGACCGCCCGGATGGCATCATCGAGATTTATTGCGATGTGATCGTGGAGCGCCCTGGCCACAAAGCCATCGTGATCGGCAAGGGGGCCAGCAAACTCAAGGAGATCGGCCAGGGAGCACGCAAACAACTGGAAGTCTTCCTGAACACCAAAATCTTCCTGAAGCTGCACGTGAAGGTCATGCCCAACTGGCGTGAAGATCCTGAAGCCCTGAGGCAACTCGGGTACGAGTAAAAGGTTTCTGGGGATAAGATCCCCCTGTTCTTCGCTCCGCTCGAACGGTCCCCCTTCAGAGGGGGATTTTTGTTTGTCTGAGATGGCTTCAATATTGGTGGCACATCAACCCCCTTTCGTTAAGCGCCTCAGTGCCGACCGGGCCGTCCCGGAGGCACGTTTTAAGAGGTAAGAAGGGGGACAGCTTCGAGCAACGCGAGAAGCAGGGGGGATCTGGCCTTGGTGCTTTCTGACAATAAAGAGTCCCCCTCTGAAGGGGGACCGCACAAGTGAAACGAGCACAGGGGGATTTACTCCACCAGCGCAATGCACTCAATCTCGACCAGCGAGTCTTTGGGCAGGCGGGCCACCTCGATGGTGCTGCGGGCAGGGTAGGGTTCAGGCATGTACTGGGCAAAAACCGTGTTCATCTCGGTGAAGGTGTTCATGTCTTTGAGGAACACCGTGACCTTCACGACTTTGCTGAGGTCGGTGCCAGCGGCGGTCAGCACGGCAATGATGTTCTTGAAGACCTGGTGGGTCTGGTCGGTGACATTGTCGCCCACGACTTCGTTGTTGTTGTTCAGGGGAATCTGGCCGCTGAGGAAAACCAGGTTGCCGTAACGGATGGCCTGTGAATAGGGACCGAGTGCTGCAGGGGCTTCTGAAGTGTTGATGCGTTCTTTCATGCCCTCCATCATACTGAGCTGAACCGGAGTTGTCTGAACCCGGATCAGATGTGCTTTGTGGTCAGGGCTCAGGTGCCCGGCATCTGGCGGGTCAGGACCATCACTTCGATGAAGAGCAGCACCAGTCCGACCAGCATCACCCAGAGCCAGAGCAGGTTGCCTTGCTGTCTGGTGCCAAAGAGGTCGTAGTAGTACTGGATGCCCTGTGGGTTCTGCGGAACCGTGTAGGCCTTGACTGGAGGCTTCTGGGGGCGCAGTTTCTGCACCTCAATCACGATGGCGGAGATGTTGTCGATGCCACCTGCTTCGTTGGCCTCGTGCACGAGGTTTTTGACCCGATCCTCGGTGAACTGGGAGGTCTTGAGGACCTGTTCGATCTGGGTGTCCATCAGCATGCCGTGGATGCCGTCGGTGCAAATCAAGAGCAGGTCTCCGTACTCAAGTTCCTGCATGTACAGGTCAAGTTTCACGTCTCTGGAGCTGCCCATGGCGTTGATCAGCACATTGCGCATGGTGTGCTTCAGGGCCTCTTCTTCGGTGATGATGCCTGCCCTGACCTGTTCGGCGACCCAGGAGTGGTCACGGGTGATCTGGGTCATGTGGCCATCCCTGAAGAGGTAGGCACGGGAGTCGCCGATGTTGGCAATCCAGGCGTAGTTGTGCTCGATGAGCACGGTGGTGAGGGTGGTCCCCATTCCACGTTTGTCTGGCGCCCTGGAGGCCTGATACACCGCCTGGTTGGCCGCTTCGATGGCCTGCAGCAAACGGTGTGGGTTGGAGGATTTGTCTTTGGCGTAATTCTGCTGGAGCTCTTTGAGGGCCAGCTGGCTTGCATAATCGCCCGAGCGGTGCCCACCCATGCCGTCTGCAACGGCATACAGCCCTCCGTAGGGGAGGGTCAGGGTGAGAATGGCGTCCTCGTTCAGGTTTCTGATTCTTCCCTGGTCGGTGAGGTATGACACGTTGAGGGCACCGGGCTTCACGATTCTTATCATACCTGATGCACTGCACAAATGGAGCGAAAGTGTAACCAAATCGTCAAGCGCAACGGTGCTGACTTTCCGGCCACAGAACACTGACGTTCTTTTGACACGGCCCCCCTAGTAATAGAGGCATTGCGGGATTGGATACAGAACGGGTGTCCAGTCCTGCTGGTGTGTTGCTGCTGAATTGAAAAGCACACCGGAGGTCTCTCACATGAAACAGCCCCACATGAAACAACACTGGATGATGACTTTGCTGCTTGCCTCCTCCTTCGGGGTGGCCCAGGCCGAACCCCTCACCGTCGACTTCTGGTACACCTTCGGGGATGCCAAACGCAGCGCGTTCATTCAGGCCCGTGCCGAGGAATACAACAAAACCCACACCGACGTGAAAGTGGTCCCCACCTACAAAGGCTCCTACAACGACACCCTGCAGGCCGCCATCCTGGCTTCCCGCCAGGGCAAGGCCCCTGCCCTGGTGCAGGTGGTGGAGGTGGGCAGCCAGCTCGCCTGGGACAGTGGCATCTTCCAGCCTGTGGGCGGCATCGGCAAGGTGGATTTCAGCGATTACATCAAACCCGTGCTGAACTACTACACCATTCAGGGCAAGGTGAACAGCCTCCCCTTCAACTCCTCTTCTCCCGTGCTGTACTACAACAAGGACCTGATGGAGAAGATGGGCCTGGACCCCAGCCGTCCCCCCACCACCTACGGGGCCGTGCTGAAAGCCTGCGAGAAGATCAAAATGCAGAGCAGCGACATCAAGTGCATCGGGTTCAACATCCACTCCTGGTTTGTGGAGCAGTGGATGGCCCAGCAGGGTGCCGCGCTGGTCAACAACGACAACGGACGCAAGGGCCGTGCCACCGAAGCCAACCTGACCAGCCCTGCTGCGAAGAAAATCTTCAACTGGATCAAGACCCTGAGCGATAAGGGCTACTACACCTCCAGCGGCAAACTTGAAGACTGGGACGGCAGCGATGCCATCTTCACCAACCAGAAAGTGGTCTTCCACATCACCTCCACCGCCGACATCGGCAACATCGGGGACGCCGCCAGAAAAGCAGGCTTCAAGATGGGTGTGGGTGTGCTGCCCATCGCAGACGGAGCCAAACGCAATGGCGTGGTGATCGGTGGGGCCTCCCTGTGGGTTGCCAAAGGCATCAGCGAAAAGCAGGCCGATGCTGCCCTGGATTTCGCCCTGTACCTCACCAACCCCAAAAACATGGCCGCATGGCACAAACTGACCGGGTACTACCCTGTGCGCAACAGCAGCGTGGACCTGCTCCGCAAAGAAGGCTGGTTCACCCAGGCTCCCGTGCAGACCGTGGCCTTCAACCAGCTCTTGAAAACCCAGTCCAACGTCGCCACCGGAGGGGCCCTGCTCGGCAGCTTCATCGAGGTGCGCAAGATCATCGAGGAAGGCATCCAGAAGGTGCTCTCTGGAAGCAGCGTGGACGCCACCCTGCAGGAAGCCAAAGCCAGAGCTGATAAGGCCATTCAGGACTACAACAAGAATTTCCAGTAAACCTTCCCCACCTCGCTCGTTTCACTCGCTTTCCTCCCCTTCTCGGGGAGGATTTTCCCTGAGGCACCCCATGACCCCAACCACCACCGAACATCCACCTCGACCGAAAAAGAAAAACAAGGCAGACACGCCAGAGCAGGGCATTTTTAAAAGCCGTCTGTTGCCCTGGCTGTTTCTGCTGCCCTCCCTGCTGATTCTGGCGGTGTTTCTGTATTACCCGGCCATCGAGACGTTAAGGCTCAGCCTCTACCAGAGCAGTGTGTTTCTGGGCACCGAGCGTTTTGTGGGGCTGGAGAATTTTGTGGAACTCCTGTCCAGTCCGGTGTACCACCAGAGCATCCTGCAGACGCTGGTTTTCATGGTCATTACCGTGACTCTGGGGATTGCCCTGGCTTTTGTGCTGGCCCTGCTGGCGAACCGCCCGATCCGTGGCGCAAAAGTTTACCGCCTGCTGCTGATTTATCCTTATGCCCTCTCCCCTGCCATTGCAGGAACGTTGTGGCTGTTTCTGTTCAATCCTGAAATCGGTCTGGTCAATGCCCTGCTGGACAGCTGGTTTCACATCAAACCCCGCTGGCTGGACACGCCATTCCTGGCTTTTGCGCTGGTGTGTGGCGCGGCCATCTGGAAAAGCCTGGGGTACAACGTGGTGTTTTACCTGGCCGCCTTGCAGAACATTCCCGGAGACATTCTTGAGGCTGCACAGATTGACGGGGCCGGAAGCTGGCAGCGCATCCGGTACATCCTCTTGCCCATGCTGAGCCCGATGACCTTCTTTCTGGTCTTCACCAACATCGTGCAGGCACTCTTTGACAGTTTCGGTCTGGTGGACATCCTCACCAGAGGAGGGCCTGTTTATGGTCAGACCGGGATCACCAGCTTCCTGATCTACCAGCTGTATTTGGATGGATTTTCGAATGCCAAAACCGGATTTGCAGCGGCACAGGCGGTCCTGATGCTGATTCTGGTCGGGGCCATCACCGTGCTGCAGTTTCGCACCGGAGGAAAGCAGGTGCACCATGGTGCGTGATGCCTGGAAAGATGCCCTCACCCACATTGCCCTGAGCCTGGCTGTGCTGCTGGTGGCCTTTCCCCTGCTCTTTGCTGCCATCAAGGCCACCCAGGACTCCTCGCAGGTCATCTCCTCACACATGAACTTCGGCACTTCACTGCTGCAGAACATCAAAACCGCCTGGGAAACCGCCCGACTGGGCCAGTACATGATGAATTCCTTCGTGGTCACTGTGGCTGTCACCGTCGGGAAAACCCTGCTGTCCCTGCTGGCTGCACTGGCTTTCGTGTACTTCCGTTTTCCCCTGAAGAACGCGGTGTTCGCTCTGGTGCTCTTCACCCTGATGCTGCCCACCGAACTGCTGATCGTGTCCCTCTTCAACCTGATCACCGATCTGCGCTGGACCAACACCCATGCGGCCATCATCGTGCCGTTTCTGGCCTCTGCCACAGGGGTTTTCCTGTTCCGGCAGCACTTCATGAACATCCCTGCCAGCCTTGCAGAAGCCGCAAGGCTCGATGGCTGCGGCCCCCTGCGTTTCCTGTGGCACATCCTGATTCCCATGAGCTGGAACACCATCGGGGCACTGGCTGTGATCCAGTTCGTTTACGTGTGGGACCAGTACCTGTGGCCCCTGGTCGTCATGCAGAGCGAAGACCGTCAGGTGGTGCAGGTGGGTCTCAAAAAGCTGATCGACGTGGGTGGAGCCACCGACTGGGGGGCCGTGATGGCCGGAGCCATGATCAGCATCCTTCCACCCCTTCTGATTTTCACGCTGTTGCAAGAGCAGTTCAGCAGGGGGTTTGCGCTGGGGCAGGAGAAATAGGCCGAGAGCCGAGCGACCCCGTGCGACGCGGGCCGTCTCGCAAGCACATCTTGGGGTCAAGACAGAGCCGAGAGCGCAAAATGCCTGAGCAAAGGCTTTGTGTCAAGTGCTGAGCGCTGACTGCTGAAAGCTGATGGCTCTTGCCCTCTGCACCTTAGTCCAATCCCCTCCCTCCCCATTCCCCTGCGTTAGACTCTTAGCATGTTGTACCAACTGGTGAAACCTTTTTTCTTCTCCCAGGACCCCGAACACATTCACGAGCAGGTGATGAAGGGCCTGATTGCGGTCTCGAAGGTGCCTGCACTGCAGACGGCCCTGGAGCCTTTCACGGTCTTTGAAGATCCGCGCCTGAAAATCGAGCGTTTTGGACTGAAGTTCCCCAATCCCATCGGTCTGGCAGCGGGGTTTGATAAAAATGCACTGGCAGTGCGGGCGTGGCCTGCGCTGGGGTTTGGTTTTCTGGAAGTGGGCACCATCACGGCTCTGGCACAGCCCGGAAACGAGAAGCCCCGTCTGTTCCGGCTGCCCGAGGACCTGGCCCTGATCAACCGCATGGGGTTCAACAACGATGGGGCGGATGTGGTGGCAGCGCGCCTTCAGGGCCTGAACCTTGCCCAGCAGCCCCTGAAGATTCCTCTGGGCATCAATGTGGGCAAGTCCAAGGTGACCGAACTGGAAGAGGCTCCGGAGGATTACCGCACCAGCATGACGAAACTCAGTCCTTTTGCGGATTACTTCGTGGTCAATGTTTCGAGCCCCAACACTCCGGGCCTGAGGCAATTGCAGGACAAAGACAAACTGGCAGAGTTGCTTGCTGTGGCCACCGATCCTGCCGTGTGCACTGGAAAGCCTGTGCTGCTGAAAATTGCCCCGGACCTGACCGACACCCAGATCGATGAGGTGATCGAACTCACCCGCAGTTTCCCTCTTGCAGGCCTGATCCTCACCAACACCACCATTTCCCGTGAAGGACTCACGAATGATCCGCAGCAGACAGGGGGCCTTTCTGGGAAACCCCTGACTGCCCGTTCTTTTGAGGTGCTGAAATACGTGCGGAGTGCAGTGGGGAAAACATTGCCTCTGGTCTCAGTGGGCGGCATTTTCACAGCAGATGAGGCGTACTGGAGATTGCGTGCTGGTGCATCTCTGCTCCAGGTTTACACCTCCTTCATTTATGAGGGTCCGCAACTGGCAGCAAACCTGAACCGTGGTATTCTGGAGCGTCTGAAGGCCGATGGTTTTGTCCGACTTGAGGATGCCATCGGGGTGGATGCATAAAAATCGTAAGAATAAATCCGAGCGGATAACTCGGTTTTATCCCTCTGGTAGCGAAAATTTGTCTACCTTTACACTTGCAACCCTGACCCTTTATCCCCATAATGTGTGCATATTGACCTTAGGCAGCCCTAAGGAAGGAGTGGAAGAATGCCTCACATCATCGTTAGCCCCTGCATCGGAACCAAAGACCAGGCCTGCACCGAAGTGTGCCCTGTGGAGTGCATCTATGACGCCGGTGACCAGTTCCTGATTCACCCCGACGAGTGCATCGACTGCGGTGCCTGCGTTCCTGCGTGCCCCGTCAACGCCATTTTCCCTGAAGAAGACGTGCCCGGCGGTGAAGAGTCCTTCATCGACAAGGCCAAAGCCCACTTCGGCGTCTGATTCAGACCTGCAAACTGAGGGGTGGGCTTTCGCCCACCTCTTCTTTTTGTGCTGCCCAGCTTCCTAAAATGAACCATGCGAATTGCTGTGATCAGTGATGTGCATGGAAATGCCTTTGCCCTTGAAGCCGTATTGAGAGACCTGAAAGCCCAGTCCCCAGACCTGATCGTGAACCTGGGCGATCAGGTGCATGGGAAAGCCAACCCCCGAAAAGCCTTTGAATTGCAGCAGGAACTTGGAGCCACAGAAGTTCTGGGGAGCGCTGAACCCCTGCTCATAGGGAATGACCCTCTGGCGGAATGGCTGAAGACCCAGCTTTCGGCAGAGTCCATTCAACACCTCTTGAACCTGCCTCTGACCACCACAGTGCTGGATGGCGAAATCCTGCTCTGTCATGGGGACCTGCACTCTTCCAGCGGACACCTCCTGTGGTCCTGGCAGCGTGGTCCTTATCTGACCCGTGGCTTTCAGGACCTGAGGGAGCACCTCTGTGGCGTCACCGCACGGGTGATCCTGAGTGGACACACCCACAGAGAGGGCATGACCGCCATTGACGACCATCTGGTGATCAATGCAGGTGCGGTGAGCCATCAGGTGGATGGCGATCCCAGAGCCCGCTGGGTCCTGTTGGAGAAGCAACGTGGACGCTGGCTGACCGACTTCAGACGGGTGAATTACGACCAGAAGGAAGCTGCATGCTGGGTGCTGAGCCATGCTCCAGACCCTGGTGAAGAGGCGCAGCTTTTGATGAAAGGTGGACATTGATATAACAACAGAGCCTTTTCATTTCCATCAATCATGTACCGGGTTGAGCAAAACAGGCAGATGGTTTTTGATACACTCTTCTTATGAATCCACAATTGAAAGATGTTCTGGTGTCTTCTGTCAAAGAAACCCCCCTTGAATCTTATGTCGAAATTCTGATGCCTCATGTCCAACCCGCCATTTTCATAGAGGCCACGCATGAAGAAACACCCACAGACCCAGGAAGCACCCATGCAGGAGGATGGCCCGATCTGCCTTCTGGCACCCCCTGGCCCACCCATCAGGACATCCCCCTGGTCTTCCTGGCACAGTTCAATCTGCCTGACCTGAAACCTTTTGATCTGGAAAATGTCCTTCCCCCATCTGGGTTGCTGAGTTTCTTTGCAGACCACAGTGGCCCCATCTTTGGACACGATGCTTCCGATGCAGGGTCCGTGCAGGTGCTTTACACCCCAGCGGGGCCGCTTGAAACCCTGACCCCTCCCAATGAGGATCTGGAGGTCCTTCCATTCACATCCCTGCACTTTGGTCTCACTTACACCCTCCCCAGTCCGGGTAAAGGCATGCCTGAGGACCTCTCAGAAGCCAGCAATGAAGATGACGACGTGATGGATGCCTATTACGCCCTGGCAGACCATGAACACCCCCATCAGGACAGGCTGCTGGGCCTGTCCTCTTTCAACTCCACTCCAACATGCCCTCCAGAGGGTGATGTGAGCGAGTGGCGTCCCCTGCTCACCTGGTTCCAACTGGCAGGCACCGACTGGATGGATTTCAAATTGATTGTGGGCATCCGCGAAGCGGACCTCAAACGCCATGATTTTTCACAGGTGTGGGGTGTGCTGGGCCATTGATCTTCCAGAACAATGAAAAAAGCCCGGGGTTCCGGGCTTCCTGTTTTGGGCCTCAGAAGCTTCTGGGACGCTTGTTGAGGCTCTGACACACTTCCACCCAGCGGTCCAGCATGCCGTAATTGAGCTTGCCCTGGGGATCACGGATGCTCTTGCCCAGCTGAACCCCATGCACCCCAATTTTCAGCAGGGTGGTGACCTGCTCGGGCGTGTAACCAAAGGTGTCCAGCAGAACAGGAAGCTGTGGGGTGGTCTCCTGCAGCAACTGGTCCAGACGCACTTCACCCTCGGCGGTCGGCCAGGGTTTGCCGGAGGTGACCACCTGCAGGACTTTGGGGTACTGCACCAGCTTCTGATACGCAGTGATGGGGTTTCTCAGGAGGTCAAAAGCCTGATTGATGTTGACCGTGAACCCGCAGTGGATGGCTTCTTCCAGCAGGTCCCAGTCAAAAATGCCATCGTGTTCGGCCCCGAAAGTGATGTTGCGAACGCCCCTCTTCCAGTAGACTTCCAGAATTTTCAGGGTGCGGGTGCGGCGGGCTTCTTCGTAAAAGTAATCGCCGAGGTCGGGTTTGACCAGCACGGACACAGGAATGCTGGCCTGATCCATGCAGGCCTCGATGGTTTTGGTGTCGGTGCTGGTGCTGCCTTCCAGAAGCTGACGGACCAGCAGCACCTGGGTTGCCCCACTGGTCTGGGCAGCACGCACATCCATGGGGGTTTCGGCAACGACTTCGATGAGGGTAGGAAACACGGGCTTCACTCCTTGCAGAAAGTGGGGATGATGGTCCCGGGTGGAGATTCGGAACCTGGGGTGCCTGCAGCCTCCACCATCACTGCCCTCACATCACGCTGGATGGTTCAGACAGCAGGGGCTTGGTGGTAGCATTCTAAAACGCTCCACCTGACAGCTTTCTGAACTTTTGTGACAATTTAGAACCGGCAGCTGTCAGCATTCAGCCCTCAGCAAAAGAGGTCCAGAATGCCGAACCTTCAGAAAACAAATTTCCAGTCCCTCAGGCGGTGATGGGGTCTCCAGAGCACTCCCTGAACGCCGCCTGGTACATTTCACGGTCCAGATCCCGCCCGATCACCACGAGTTGCGAGGTGTTGTCATGAGGGTCGGTGAGCGCCTCTGCACTGAAGATGTCCCGAACCGCCTGAAAGAGCACCTCTTCGGGAATGTCCTTGAAGGCGAGGTACCCCTTGACCCTGAGCACATGCCCTGGACGTTCCAGAATGAATTTTTGCAGGAAGTAATGCCAGCGGATCATGTCCAGAGGCTCATCGTGTTTGAGCACAAAGCTCCTCACTCCTGCTGTGTGCTGGTGGGTGGTTTCCAGCACGTCTTCGGTCAGGTCTGCAGAAAAATGCTTCTGGTTGAGGACCTGATCGGAAGCCACCTCGCTGTGGTGGGTGCGGATGACTTTGGCCAGTGGAGCCAGTTTGCTGGAGGTGTCCTGCACGAGGTCCAGCAGTTCCTGGTCAGCAAGGTCAGACTTGTTGATCACGATGCTGCTGGCGTAGGCCAGTTGCAGGGCCATCTCGGGATTCTGTTCCAGGGTGGTGTAAAAGTTGCGGGCGTCCAGCACGGTCACCAGACCATCGAGTTCAAACAGGGCACGCACCTGGGGGTCCAGCAGGGTCTGCATCACTGGCACAGGATCAGCAAGACCAGAAAGCTCGATCAGCACATACTCGGGACGCTGGGGACGGGCCACCAGTTTGACCAGCGCCTCGATCAGGTCGTTGCGGCCCGAGCAGCACAGGCACCCGGCGGTCAGTTCGGTGATGTCCTCATCCGGGAGGTTCTCGATCAGGGCACCATCCACCCCCAGAGACCCAAATTCATTGACGATGACGCCCAGCTTGTAGGGGTTCTGGCGAATCAGGTGGTTGACCAGGGTGGTCTTACCCGCCCCCAGAAAACCCCCGATGACAGTGACAGGAATACGGTTACGGATCACGCGCATGTCTTTCAGCATAGCCTTTGCAGGCCACAGGGAATCCCACACAACGACCATTCCCCGCTTTCAAGCGGGGAGTGGATTTCAGATTTGGATGGAATTCAGTCCTGGCGGTACTTCACTTCAAAGCGGATCTTCTTCTTGAAGAACAGGATGCCCACGGCTCCACTTTCGATCACCTGGGTCGGAAACAGCCGTCCATCTCTGAGCACAAATTCGGCTTCACGGGTGCCGGAGTCCATCTCCTTGATCTCCTCGCGGGTCAGGATGCGTTTTCCTTCTGCAGCGAAGGTTTTGCAGGAAAACTCTGGAAGTTGATCGTCCCCTTTGTACTCCACACTGGCGGTCTTGCTCTGCTGTTTGACCAGTGTTTTGATGTTGAACTTGCCATTTTTGAAGTCGATGCGGGCTTCCTCGTGGTAGGCCACCTCGTTGTCCACGTAGAGGGTGGCATCCCTGTACAGGGTGAAAGGGGCCGTGCGGAGTTTCTGCTGAGCGGCCTCCAGGTCTTTGCAGGACGCTGCAACACCACTCCCCAGAACCAGGGCTGCACCCAGAACAATCAGGAGCCTCATAACGTGATGCCCCGTTTCTTCCAGATCAAGAGGGCCAGAATCCAGATCACGGCGGTCATGGCAATGCGTACGGTCTGGTGCTCCCCATCCCCTGCAAAGTGGGTGATGCCCATGCCAGGAAGACCTGCAGCAAGCCAGGGCTGAGCCTGCTCTGGGAGCGCAGTGACGATGCGGGGAATGATCTGCATCCAGGCGAAGCCCACCACCAGCACCAGTGCAAAATTGCGGGTGATTGCCGTCAGCAGAACCAGTGTTCCAAGACTGCTGACCAGTCCGGCCATGCCTGCCCCGAAAGCTGCAGCGTTCTCTGGCAGGTTCCCCAGTGCGAAAGACACCCCAAGACTCAGGACCACCAGCAGCAGAATCACCGAGATCTTCTCAAAAAGCACCTTTAAAGAGGAGGTGGGGGTGGTCAGAATCCATTTGGCGGTGGCCTGCTGGGTTTCCAGTGCAAGCAAGTAAGGGGTCACGAGGGCCAGCACAGCGTGCGCAGGAAGGAGGTAGGCTTCTCCATTGGCTTTGACCTGCATGTTCGGGTTCATCTGGTTGGCGGCGAAAACCAGCACTGGGAGGGCCAGACCTGCAATGGCGAGTCCCATGCCCATCGGGTTTCTTTTCAGTTTAAGCAACTCGGCTGCCAGCATCTTTGATCCTCCAGTACAGTTCTTCAAGGTCTTCAGGACGGCTGCTCAGCACAGAAACACTCTGTTTCTCCAGAATGCTCTGCACCTGCCGGGATTCTTTGACATGCACGTCCACCACCACAGCACGGCTGTCTCTGGCAGCCTCAACGCTCAGGCCATGCATGCCCAGCACGTCACGGGCACGCTGCGGATCATCCACCTCCACCACCAGACGGCGGTTTGCGGCAAGTTGGGCATAAGAGCCCTGGTAAATGGTAGATCTGGTGTGTAGATTCCAGAATTAGCATTCTTAAGCTGCCAAATATCTCTAAGTCAATAGGACAAACACCTATTGACAGATTTTCTGTAATCTTTGAAATTTTGGCCTTTTAAAACACTGTAGTATTTTATATAATTCTACTGATAGGGGGTAGGAATGGGAGAAGTCACCTATATTTTCGTTCATGGAACTAACGTAAGACAAAAGGGGTTCAATAGTACCGCCTCATCACTTGAGAGGTTATTATTCTCTTCAAGAGATGACTTCAAAACCGGAAATGTGATTTCCGTACCTTGGTTTCTTAACTATTCTGTTTCCACCTCACAACTCAAATCCATATTACCTGAAGTATACTCCTATAGAAGATTTAATGATGACACAGATATTCTCAGAGATCTTTCAAAAAAATATGATTTAAATTTAAAAGAACTAAGCCCAGAATTATCTGAATTACTCTATATTATAATAAAAGACCCCTCCTATATGATTCGCGAGTATTTAATCGATAATACATTTAGTAATAATATCACTTGCTCAGAAAGTACAGCTATTGAATTTTTGCAAAATTTTGAAATCTCAGATTTATCATTTGTAAATCTTCTTTACATAAGATCTATTTTATCGATACAAAATAGCAATATTAATGAGGTCAAATTTTTAGTTGAAATGTATATTATTGCCGAAGGATATAAATCCAGAATGACATCTTATCAAGACTCTCCCAAATCTTTCACAAAAAAGCTTCTTAAGGACACAACTCTAAAGTTATTAACAAGGATTTTATTTTTTTATAGGGCAAGTGCCACCAAAGCTTCTGCAAAGTTTCTGGGAGACATATTTTATTACAAAACCCATAAGGATCGGTTAATTAATAATCTGACTCTCCTTTTCCAAAATACCGAAACACCAATAGTCCTTATTGGGCATAGTTTGGGAGGAATCATTTGTGCAGATGCAATAGCTAAAATCGCCACAGACAATAAAAGTATTTTAGACAAGATAAAATTAATTGTTACCGCAGGTACACAGATTTCTTTACTTTATAAAACAAATTCCATGGAGTATCTCAGAAAAGAGTCTTCGCAATTATGGCCAAAATCCATTCCTTGGATCAACGGCTACGATCCAAGTGATTTTCTTAGTTTTAGACATGATTCTTTAATGGAGGAACTTGGTGTAATTAATAAAATTGAGTTTGAATTAAATACAAAATTCTCATTTCCCGATTCTCACTCCAGTTACTGGCTCACAGAATCAGAAAAAGGGTCAAATGATTTTTTTGAAAGAATTAAATCATATTTAACGAGTATATCATGGAGGAATGATGTTAAAAAATAGGCCCTATAGGCACGATCCTAATGAGGAAGCGTTTCTAATAACGTTTAATCCTAAAGATCTTCAAACACAACGTACGTTAATGCTCTTAAACGTACCAGAGTACAATTTTTCAAATAAATATATCCCTTTTCAAAATATGGCAAACACAAATATTCTTGAATATTATCATGATCTCAATAGATTATCACAAAATTTTAATAGCGATATTTATCAAACCGTTACTCCTTATGATTATTTTAAAATAACAGGATTTACTCCAAAAGAGATTCTTAACCAAATAAACAATATTCAAAGATCTATTTTTGAGGCAATTGATATAAGGGTGGATACATACTTACTAAGAAACTTATATGTTTTAAGACATTTCCTACCAGACTTAATTAGATCGAAACTTGATTCTAATTTGTCACTCCTTCTTCTTGATTTTATTAGTAGCATAAAAAATATTGTAATTTATATAAATTCCAACACTAAAATTCCAATATTAGACGAAGATGCAGAAAATAGAGATAGACGAAATAAAATATCCAAGTTTTGGCAAACTTCCCTCCACTATTATTATATTCTCATGAAAAAACAAGGATTTGAAGATAGGTCACCAGTTCTACATTTATCAGATTGTTTCCATGTGTTTAATGAATTAATTAGCATGCTTAAAATATCGGAAAACTACAAAAACGATTTTGATTTACTGCAAGGCAAGTTGGTAAAACAATACGATGCACTCAAAAAGATTTATGGTTTACCTGATGAATTGTTGGGAATATTAATAAATAAAGGATTACACGAAATACAATCACTTAATCTCGCTCATTCTTTTGCATATCCCCTAATCTCATCAAAGCTTATTAGCGATTGCATAGTTTCAAGTAGTCTCTTTACGCTAAATCATAATTTCAGTACAAATCCTATGTTTGATACTTTTTGCCATATCAGAGATGTCAATGTAACATTCAGCGTTGCCCTAGATGAATATAATGAAAAAATTGCTATGTCTATACGTAAAAATGATTATCAGGACTACGATAAGGAAGCATTATCTTTGCAATTAGAGATATATTTTTCCTATTCACTACAAAATTCAGCAATTCTATATTTTGAAATAGAAGGCAATAAGCATTATACGTCAAATTCCGTAAAAATCAAAAATAATGAATATAATATATACGGTGATCCTAATTTATTATCTCTTACAGACAGACGTATTTTACAAAGAAAACACAAAAATCCAATCAAAATTGCAATAATAGACACTGGTTATTGCGAAAGCTATATAGATTCTTCTCGTTATTGGCTCAGAAGAGCTGATCCAAAATTTTATTGTTACCACACAAAATCGAGACTCCCTAAGGACGATACTGGGCATGGTTCTCGCATTTATTATATTATCAGAGAAATAGCTAAAGATAGCGAAATAACAGTGATTAGAGGCACAACTAGATATCTCGAAAGAATAGGGCAAATAATTTTTAAGGATCAACAGATTCTCGATACACACTCGTTATTAAATATTTTGAATCTAAGATCCGTAAGGGAATCAGATTTAGTGAATATTAGCCTTTCAGAAAGCGCCGATTCCCTATTAGAAAGAAAACAGTCTTTATATCCAGATTACAGAGATTCCAATTTGTCTAGGGCTCTCGATTCATTAATAGAAGAGTTGTATGATCAAAATCCTCGAATATTAATTTTATGTGCATCCGGTAATGATAGTGCAGTAGACAAAAAACAACCACTTAATTCCCCATCATCTGCCAGAGGAATAATAACAGTTTGCTCGAATGATGCAAAGGGAAACATATCACATTTTAGTAATGTCCCATTGACAAGGTATCCTAACTACAAACGAGTTATATCTACTCTTGGACATCTATCAAACTGGTTTCAGGAAATTGATGCTGGCACTTCTTACTCCTGCGCAATCGCAACCGGAATTTTAGCAGAAAGGTATCGAAAGCTAAGAGGAGTATTTAAGGGTGCTGATCGTAGCATGGTTCTTGCAACTCTAGATATCGGTCCTATCAAAACCTTAAAATACTCCCATGAAAACTTTATAAACAGTATTCAGATTCTTGATGAGGATATACATAATAAATTCATGGGATTAAGCCTATATAAAATAATGTCATGGAATTTAAATACTATTGTAAAAAGAAAGATTATCAAAAAGATCTTAGTTACAAGGGAGAACTCAAAACGGATTTTATACAATCTAAATCGTAGGATACGATTCAATTTGAAACATGATTAAATAAAATACTTTATTTAAAATTGCAAAACTGCTGTTTTTACCATCACAATAGCCACCGAAGAAACACATTTTATAAACTCAGAGAAGTAAGCTTTTACCTCTAAAGGTTGGTCAAGTGTGCAGAGATAATATTGGCACTGGCTTCAATCAGGATCAGTTCTCCACCCAGATAGGCTCCCAGCAATAAGACCTACCACAATAGGTCCATGCTGGGGCCAATGGTATCTGCAAAGTCTAAAGAATGGCGATAGCCTAAGATTATAACAATCCCTTATTCTTCAGA
This sequence comes from Deinococcus cellulosilyticus NBRC 106333 = KACC 11606, assembly GCF_007990775.1. Taxonomy (NCBI): domain Bacteria; kingdom Thermotogati; phylum Deinococcota; class Deinococci; order Deinococcales; family Deinococcaceae; genus Deinococcus; species Deinococcus cellulosilyticus. Next base: position 20,909 of record NZ_BJXB01000021.1, read on the forward strand.
CCCCTGACTCAACCCTTCTTTCTCTGCCAGATCAGGTTTTTCTGGTCAGTCTGGCAAAAGGGCATCTTCCGGGATGCCTGGAGCCTCTAAGACCTGCTCCTTCCAGAGGTGGTGTTCCCAGGACCTGCACCTGAGAACCAATGCTCGAAAGTAGGATTTGCAAACATTTTGCGAAACGACAAAGTTTATATCCTCAAAAAGTGCCATATCGCGGGTTTTATAAGTAAAAATGTCCATTTTGGCTTAAATTCTGACTTGTTGGAAAGGGTGGTTCTGAGGGTATCATACTGTTATAACTCACATCCTGCACGCAAGAAGCCCTAAGATGGTAAGGGACAGGTCGTTCCTTTCTGGAGGTTTGCATGTTTGAAGCATTCACCAACCAGCCGATCCGCCTGATTGGCGAGGATGGTTCCCGCACCCAGCCGTTCGAGCTGGATTTAAGTGTGGATGAACTTTTACAAATCCACCGGGACATGATCCGCGCCCGCGTGTGTGATGAACGCCTCATCCCCATTTTAAGGCAGGGGAAAACCAGTTTTTACGCCCAGAGCACCGGCATGGAAGCCACCCAGATTGGCATTGCCTGGGGCGTCAAAAAGAAACACGACTGGTTCTGGCCTTATTACCGGGACAATGGCCTGCTCCTGACCCTGGGGATGCCGATGGGCCGCTGGATCGCCCAGCTTCTGGGCAGCAATGAGGACGTGTGCAAGGGCCGCCAGATGCCCCAGCACTTCTCGGACCCCGAGAACCACATTGCGTCCATCTGCAGCGCCATCGGCAGCCACATTGCCCCCGCTGCAGGAACCGCCATTGCCCAGAAATACCTTGGAACCGATGAAATCACCGTCTGCACCTTCGGTGAGGGTGCCACCAGCGAGGGGGACTGGCACGCAGGTGTGAACATGGCCTCCGCAAACAAGGCCCCGTGCCTGTTCATCTGCGAGAACAACCAGTACGCCATCAGCCTGAATGTCAAGGACCAGACCAACAGCAAGAACATTGCGGTCAAAGGTCATGCTTACGGCATCCCTGGCTTTTATGTGGATGGGCAGGATGTGCTCGCCGTGCGTGCAGTGGTCAAACAGGCTGCAGAATACATCCGGGCCGGAAACGGCTCTGTGCTGATCGAATGCCTGACCTACCGCATCGGGACCCACTCCAGTTCTGACGACGATTCCCGTTACCGCAGCAAGGATGAAGTGGAGTCCTGGAGGGCGCAGGACCCCCTGGTGCGCTTTGAACGCTTCCTTGAAAAAGAGGGCATTCTTCCAGCCAGAGAAGAAATCGAGGCTTACTATGGGAGTGTACTCGCAGAGTTCGAAGAGGCCCTGCAGAAGTCCGATGCTTCGGGTTATCCGACCTGGGAGATCCTGTTCGATGACGTGTACAGCGACCTTCCGGACCACCTCGCTCAGCAGGCCCTCTACCTCAGGGAGGAGAACCTATGACCATGCAAAGTCCTGAAAAACCCTCTGCTGCTCCGGTCCGCAAACCCCTCAACCTGATCCAGGCCATCAACGAGGCCATGCGTGAGGAACTCCTGAGGGACCCCAACGTGCTGGTCTTCGGGGAGGACGTGGGCAAGAGGGGTGGGGTGTTCCTGGCCACCGAAGGTCTGCAGGCCGAGTTCGGCAACAAACGGGTTTTTGACACCCCCCTTTCAGAAGCTTCCATCGTGGGGGCTGCTGTGGGGATGTGCATCCGGGGTCTGCGTCCCGTGGCTGAGATCCAGTTTGCAGACTACCTGTATCCTGGCTTTGACCAGATCGTCTCCCAGGCAGCGAAAATCCGTTACCGCAGCGGGGGCGGCTTCTACTGCCCGATGGTGATCCGCACCCCATCCGGCGGAGGCGTGCGGGGCGGAAACCACCACTCCCAGAGCCCTGAAGCGTACTTCACCCACACACCCGGTCTGAAGGTCGTGATGCCCTCCACCCCTTACGACGCCAAGGGACTCCTCAAAGAGGCCATCCGTCTGGATGACCCCGTGATGTTCTTCGAGCCCAAGCGCCTGTACCGCTCCTTCAAGGAAGACGTGCCCACCGAGGATTACACCATTCCTTTCGGAAAAGCTGCGATTCGCATGGAAGGCAGCGACATCACATTGATCGGGTACGGTGGCGTGATGCCCGACGTGATCAAGGCCGCAGAGGCCCTCAAGGCCGAAGGCATCCAGCCTGAAGTCATCGACCTGCGCACCCTGATCCCCTGGGACCGTGAAGCGGTGCTTGCCAGCGTTGCCAAAACGGGCCGCGTGGTCCTGATCTCCGAAGCCCCCAGAACCTCCAACTTCATGGGAGAGGTCGCCTACGTGATTCAGGAAGAACTGTTTGACCAGATGCTGGCTCCGGTGGTGCAGGTGGCAGGGTTTGACACCCCCTATCCTTACGCGCTGGACAAGGTGTATTTGCCCGGTCCAAACCGCATCCTGCGGGCTGCAGCCAAATCGCTGGGGTACTGAGATGGGGAGCAGACGTTGCATGCCGACCTCAAAGTGTTGGAAGCTGTAAACGTGCAAAACCTGCCTCGCTTTGTGATCAGCATTTCCGGTCTGCTCCTTGGACTGTTCGTCTTCAACCTCTCCAGCCGCCTGCCTGCCCCCTGGGATGAGGTCGGGGCAGCGGCCTTCTACGGCCTGCTCGCTGTGGGCTGCTGGATTTATGCAAAAGAAGACAAATTCATTCGCGGTGTTGCCATCGCCATAGGAATCTGGGCACTGGTCCGACTGGTGCTCGCCTTCACCTGAGACACAAAAGGGGAAACCATGCCAAAAGAAATCCGTCTGCCCGAACTGGCCGAATCGGTGGTGGAAGGGGAAGTCCTCCGCTGGATGGTCGAGGTCGGCCAAAAGATCGAAAAGGACCAGCCTTACATCGAAGTCATGACCGACAAGGTCACCGTTGAACTGCCCAGCCCGATTTCGGGTGTGCTGCAAGCGCAACTGGTCAAGGTGGGAGACATCGTCCCGGTGCACGCCCCCATCGCCATCATTGCGGAAGTTGGGGAAGACACTTCTGCCCAGCCTGTCGCCACACCAGCACAGGTGGATGCCCTGCAGGAGCAGAAAGAAGACTCTGGCGATGAACTGAGCCTGTTCAAAGCCTTCGGTGAGGCCGAGCAGGTCAAGATGCCCGATTCGATCCGTCAGCCTTCTGCCGCCCTCAAGGAGAATGCTGCACAGATCAACGTGCCCCAGGGTTCAGTGCATGGCCGTGCACTGGCGGTTCCTGCGGCCAGACAGCTTGCCCGCGAACTCGAAATCGACATCAATGAGGTAAAGGGCAGTGGACCCAATGGCCGCATCCGGGTGATCGACGTGCACAAACACGCCGAAAGCCTGAAGCCTGCCACTGGAGGCGGAGCCCCTTCCAACTTCCCCTCCCCTGTGCAGTACCGCACCCCCAAAGGTTACGAGGACCGCGAAACCCGCGTCCCACTCAGGGGTCTTCGCCGTGCCATCAGCCAGCAGATGCAGGCCTCCCACCTGTACACCGTGCGCACCCTGACAGTCGACGAGGCGAACCTGACTGCACTGGTGGCTTTGCGTGAAAAACTTAAACCCCACCTTGAAAAAGAGGGCGTGAAACTCAGCTACCTGCCTTTCATCTTCAAGGCCATCATCATGGCCCTGAAAAAGTTCCCTGCCCTGAACACCTCCTTCGATGAGGCAAAACAGGAAATCGTGCAGAAAGCCTATTACAACATGGGCATGGCTGTGGCCACCGAAGCCGGACTGGTGGTCCCTGTGATCCGCGATGCCGACAAAAAGACCATTCTGGATCTGGCCCAGGAAATCCAGGAGGTGGCCGAACTTGCCCGCACGGGCAAACTGACCCCCGAGCGCATGAGTGGCAGCACCTTTTCCATTACGAACATCGGGTCCATCGGAGCCCTCTTCAGCTTCCCGATCATCAACGTGCCAGACGCAGCGATCATGGGCATTCACAGCATCCAAAAACGCCCCATCGTGAATGCCAACGATGAAATCGTGGTGGCCCACATGATGTACCTGTCCCTGAGCTTCGATCACCGTCTGGTGGATGGTGCAGAGGCCGCCAGGTTCTGCAAGGAAGTGATCAGGTTGCTGGAAACACCTGAGTTGCTGGTGTTGAACGCTTAAATTTATCCCTGCAATGGCGTTTGAGGTTGCTGAGGCCAGATCCCCCCGCACATCGCTTCGCTCTGTGGTCCCCCCTTAACAAAGGGGGGTTGTTGGTCTACTGAGCTGGACATCATCCCAGACGCACACCAATCCCCCTTCGTTAAGGGGGACAGCCTGGAACGCAGTGACAGGCAGGGGGATCTGGCCTCAGTGCTCCCAAACGCCCACCCACTCAAAAACCCCACCCAGCCTTCTCCCCCCTGCACCTTTTCAAAATCGTCCCAAGCGGTCCCCCCTCTTCCCCTTTTCTCCAGGCCATCCCCATCTGCAGGGGTTCAAAACCTTCCAGATCACGGGCAACAAGTGTGGGAGGCAATCCATCTGCGATGATGTAGGTGGTGACCACCCAGAACCCCACCCCGATTTCCACCATGTTCTGTCCAGCTTCCAGCTGTGCGGTTTCATAAACCACACTCGGTTCAATGCCTGCCTTGCGAATGCGTCCAGTCACCTGCTCGTACAGAACCGGGTTCATCTGTCGGGAGAACATGATCAGGTTCTGGCCTTCCAGTGCGGAAAGAGGGAGGGTTTTGAGTTTTGCCAGAGGGTGTTTTGCTGGGACCACCAGTTGCCAGTGGGCCTGACCCATCACCTGATTTTCAATGTTCGGGCCTTCCATGGGGAGCACCCCAAAGCCCACATCAATCAGGCGGTCTTCCAGGGCTTCTGCCACATGGTAATGGGGCACTTCACGACGCTCCAGACGAATTTCCGGGTGTTCTTTCAGAAGTGTGCGGATGATGGGACCTGCAACCGACTGAAAAGCATATTCCACATAACCCAGCGTGACTCTGGGGATGCCATCGGCTCTGCGGGCCTCCCGGATGGCACGGTCTGCTTCATGGAGGGTGCGTCTGGCCCCTTCCAGGAAAGCCTGTCCAGCGTCGGTCAGTCGGACTTTGCGCTGATTGCGGTCCAGCAACGTGACCCCCAGAATTTCTTCCAGGCTTTTGATCTGCTGGCTCAGGGCGGGCTGGGTCAGGAACACCCGCTCTGCTGCACGGGTGAAATTCAGTTCTTCGGCCACGGCCACGAAGTACCGCAGGTGACGCATCTCCAGAGGTTGACTCATAAGTCCAGCTTATCAAAAATGCCATTCTAAAGTATTGGATTTTATCAATCAAAATCGCCATACTGTCCTCAGATCAAGGAGGACACGATGACACAGATCCTGAACCAACCCACTGCTGCAAACACCACACAAATTCGCCTGACTTTCCTGCGCTGGCTTGCCATTTACCCCACCATCACCCTGGTTTTGACCCTGATTGGACCTTTTGTGTTTGGCAAACTCCCGACCTTCGAAGTGGCCCTCATCGCCACCCTGATGGTCGTGCCCACCGTCCACTACCTGCTGATGCCTCTGTTCAGAACCCTCTTCAGAAACTGGGTCACTGTGCCTGCTCTGAAAGGCAAACCCAACCACAGGATGGCTTTTGCCCTCTGGCTCGGTACCTACCCCACCATCACTGTGCTGCTTTACCTGCTGCTGCCTGTGCTTTTCGGGCATGTGGCTTTGCCTGTCCTGACCCTGATCATCACCCTGATTGCCGTGCCCACCATCAGTTTGCTGATCATGCCCAGACTGGTGAAGGGAATGAGGAGCTGGATTTTTCGTCAGTAAACAGTCCACAGTTCAAGCTTTTCCACGTCAGAAAAGCGAGACAGCAAACCAACCCCAGAGAGAACCCCTTTTGAACAGAAAGAGGTTCTCTTTTTCAGGTGTCCAAACCAGAGCATCATCAGCCCGCTGTGAACTGTTTACAGTAAACAGTCAACTTCTTAAAACCAGCTGGTCACGGGCCTTTTCTGCTGCAAAATGCCTGCGGCGTTCTCAGAGGCCTGACGGACCAGAATGCCCATCTTGTGTGGGCTGGCTTCCACATCCATGCTGAGATCCAGGTCTCCCACAGCTTCACTGCAGGCCGGACCGATGGAGCAGATCACCATGCGCTTCAAAGACTGCCGGAGGTCAAATTCCAGTCCCATGTCGCGGGCACACTTTAAAAAGTGCACGATCTGGGTGCCACTGGAGAGCAACAGCACATCAAATTCACCCCTGATGCAACCTCTGACGGCCTCTTGCAGTGGGGTGGGATCTTCGGGCAGGACACAGCGGTACACCGGAATGCTCTGCACGGTGGCCCCCTGCTCTTTCAGGCTGTCCATCAGGACGATTGGGGTGGGTTCCCCGAACTCCAGAATGCTGACAAAAGCATCCTGCAGGCTGATGGAGAGCAGGAAGTCCTGCACCTCCCTCCAGGTGTGGGGTTTTTTCACCATGATTCCAGAAAGGCCAAATTCCTTGAGGGCTTTGAGGGGCTTGTTTCCCCGGATCACGATGTTGACATTTCTGAGGGCTTTTAAAGCCTCGGGGTAGCATTTGACCACATCGCGCAGGAACATGCGGGTGCCGACGCCGGTCATGCAGACCAGATAGTCCACATTTCCAGCCTCTAAACGCTCCACAAAGCGCATCAGTTCGGTGTTGGTGTCGAGGGCCACTTCTCGCAGGCTGGGGACCACGGTGGGCACCCCCTCGTATTTTTCGATCAGGGTCAGCATCTCTTCGCGTCTGCGGGTTTCCAGAGAGAGCACTTTCAGTCCATCAAACCAGGCCATATTTTCTCCTTAATACACATCTCTGAGGTAACGTTTCTGCTGCCCAAGGGTCCCCAGGTACTCTCTGGCACTGTCTTCAGACATGCTGCCTTGCTGCATCAGGATGCGCTGCAGGGTCTGGTCGACATCTTTTGCCATGCGGCTTGCGTCTCCGCAGATGTAGATGTGTGCACCGTCTTGCATCCAGCCGTAGAGTTCTTTTGCTTTTTCGAGCATGCGGTGCTGCACGTAGACTTTTTCTTTCTGGTCGCGGGAGAAGGCGGTGTCCAGTTTGTGGAGGATGCCCCTCTGCTGCAGGGCAAGCAGTTCCTCCTGATACAGGAAGTCGGTGTTCTGGCGCTGCTCTCCAAAAAAGAGCCAGTTTCTTCCAGTGGCTCCGCTGGCCTGACGGTCATGCAGGAACGCACGGAAAGGGGCAATCCCGGTGCCTGGACCAATCATGATGACCGGAGCCGTCTGGTCTTTGGGCAGTTTGAAAGTGGCATTCTTCTGCACGAAGAGAGGCACCGGACTGACCTGGGCACGGTCGGCCAGGAATCCAGAGGACACCCCTTTGCGGATCTTGCCATTCCCCTGATAACGCACCACCGAAACCGTGAGTGAGACGCGGTTGGGGTCCAGTCTGGGGCTGGAAGAAATGCTGTACAGGCGAGACTGCAGGGGTTTCAGGAGGGAGGCAAACTCGGCAGCGCTGAACTTCACCCGGTACATGCCCAGCAGATCGGCAATCTGTTTGCCCCACAGGAAATCCCTGAGTTCGGCTTTGCGCTCGGGGTCCAGAAGGGCACGGAGTTTGCCGTCTCCGGTGCGCTCTGCGAGGGCCTGGATGAAGTCGGTGCCGGGTCTGGCGATGTCATAGTGCCGGAACAGGGCCTCAAACAGGCGCTGTTCTCCATCTTTGACACTGACACTCTCCTTGCCCGTCAGTTCCAGACTCAGCAGAATTTCCTGCACCAGTTCGGGATCATTGGTGGGGATGATGCCCAGTGCGTCTCCGGCCTCGTAGGTCAGGCCAGAACCGGAAAGGTCAAACTCGAAGTGCCGCACGTCTTTTTCGGAGCCGGGGGCAGTGATTCTGCGGTTGACCACCAGTTTGGCAGGGAAGGGACTGGCCTTGGAGTACTTGCTGGATGCAGGTTTACTGCCTGCTTTGGGTTCTGGAGCTTTCTGGCCCGAGAGAATGCGGGTGAGCTGTTTGGTCCAGGTGGAGGAGGTGCCAGAATAATCGGCATCGCAATCCACCCTGGGGTGCAGGGCCACGGCAGAGAGGGCTGCCATGCGGGCTTCGAGGTTCTTCCCAAATTGGCAGAAAGAATCGTAATTGCTGTCCCCGAGGGCAAGAACTGCATATTTCAGGTGGCTCAGGTTGCCCTGGTATTGAGTCAGTTCGTCCCAGAAGGCTTTTGCGTTGTCTGGTGGATCGCCGTCTCCGTAGGTGCTGGAGATCAGGATCACGGTATGCTCGTTCTGCAGACCCTCAACCTTGAAGTCGGACATGCTGAGCACCTTGGTGGAAACGGCCTGACTTTCCAGACTGTCGGAGAGGGTCTGGGCAATGCCTTCTGCATTTCCAGTCTGAGATCCGTACAGAATCAGGATGCTCTGGGCCGTGGAATAGGAAGGTTCGGGCAGGGTGCCTGGTGCACCTCTGGAGAACATTCCGGCCAGCAGTCCATTCACCCAGTCCCGTTTGGTGGGGGTCAGGGGGGCATTGGTGGGCAGGGTGGGCACCGAGGGCATCTGGGGGGAGTAGGAGCGTCCCAGACCGACCAGAAACCCGGAGAGGTAACTTTCCTCATGGGATTCAAAGTTGACCGTGACCACTTCACGCAGCCCCAGAGCAGAGCGCAGGGCGTCTACGGGAGTTGCAAAAGCCTGTGCAGGAACGGCTTCTGCCTTGCCTGCTGTCACAGGGACCAGTTCGCGCTGCTCGGCCTCCACTTTTATGAGCGCCACAGCGCAGAATTTCAATTCTGGCTGCAGGGAGATGGGATCTTTCGCGTCATTGGTGACCGCATTGATGCACAGGTCCTCTCCAAACAAATCATTCCAGTGGATGGGAGCAAACAGGTTTCCAGGCTGCACCCGGTTGGTGATCTGGGCAGGGAGCACGGCTTTCCCGCGTCTGGAGCGGATCTCCAGTTGATCTCCTGCTTTGACGCCCAGGGTTTTTGCATCATCCGGGTGGATCTCCACAAAAGGCTCTGGGTTGAGCTTGTTCAGGGTGGGAATCTTGCCCGTCTTGGTCATGGTGTGCCACTGGTGGGGCAACCGACCCGTGTTCAGCACGAAGCTGTACTCCTCATCCGGGAGCTCCTGGGGAGGGAGGTAAGGACGGGCCAGGAATTTGGCCTTTCCAGTGTCGGTGGGGAAAGCAAATTCAGGCTGGGTGCCGTCTTTCAGGGTGAGCAGAGACTGGCTCACCCCATCGTTCAGGTAGCGGATGGGATTGCGTTTTTCACCTTCGGGAGCGCAGGGCCACTGCACGGTGCTTTCACGCAGCCTGTCATGGGTGATGCCGCGCAGGTCATACCCGGTTCTGGGGTTCCAGGTTTTCTTGATCTCCTCAAAGACATCGCTGGCACTGCTGTAATTGAAGTGCTCCCCATAACCCATCTCACGGGCCACTTCTGCAATGATCTGCCAGTCGGGGAGAGCATCCCCCGGAGCGTCCACGGCCTTCTGGGTCAGGGCCACGTTGCGCTCACTGTTGACCATCACCCCTTCCGCCTCGGCCCACAGGGCACCGGGGAGCAGGATGTCTGCGAAGTTCCCGGTTTCACTTTCCAGAAAGGTGTCCTGCACAATGACCAGTTCGGACTCTTCCAGACCGTCGATGACCTTCTGGCGGTTGGGCATGCTGGCGACCGGGTTGCTGCCAATCACCCACACCCCTTTGATCTTGCCGTCTTTCATGGCCTCGAACATCGGTACAGCGTCCAGACCGGGTTTTGGAGGGATGGTTCCTTCAGGCACACCCCAGACTTTCTCGACAAAAGCGCGGTCTTCTGCACTGGCAATGGCCCGCTGGCCCGGAAGGGCATGGGACATGTAACCGACTTCGCGGCCTCCCATGGCATTGGGTTGACCGGTCAGGGAAAAAGGCCCGCTTCCGGTGCGGCAGATTTTGCCCGTCGCCAGATGCAGGTTGATGATGGCATTGGTGTGCCAGGTGCCGTGGGTGCTCTGGTTGAGGCCCATGGTCCAGAAGGTCATGAATTCACGGGCTTCCCCGATCAGTTTTGCGGTGTGGCGCAGCACCTTCTCGGGTATTCCGGTGATCTGGCTGACCTTCTCGGGGGTGTAGTCCTGCACAAAAGCAGCGAGTTCCTGAAATCCCTCGGTGTACTCACGGATGAAGCTGCGATCAATGCGGTGGTTCTCGATCAGGAGGTACAGGAGGCCATTCAGGAAGGCCAGATCGGTGCCGGGCTTGATGGGCAGGAACAGGTCTGCCTTGTCTGCCGTGGCGGTCTTCTTGGGATCAATGACAATCAGCTTCGCACCACGGGCCTTGACCTGATCAAGCACCCTCAGGAACAGAATCGGGTGACAGTCCGCCATGTTGGAACCGATCACCACGAAAAGGTCACTGTTTTCGATGTCCTCATAGGAACCCGGAGGGGCATCCGATCCCAGCGACATCTTGTACCCTGCAGCTGCACTGGACATGCAAAGTCTGGAGTTGGTTTCCACGTTGTTGGTGCGGATGAATCCCTTGGCGAGCTTGTTGGCGAGGTACTGGGCTTCGGTGGAAATCTGGCCGGACAGGTAAAAAGAAAAAGCGTCCGGGCCGTGGGTGTCAATGATCTGGCGAATGCGTTTTGCCGTCTTCTGGAGGGCCTCCCCCATCGGGGTGCTTTCCCGCTCGGCGTAACGGCTTCTGCGAATCAGGGCTTCTGTAAGGCGGCCAGGGTGATTGAGCACCTGAAAGGAGGTGAGTCCCTTGGTGCAAAGTCGCCCGGCATTGGCAGGATGCTCTGGATCTCCCGCCACCTTTGTGACGGTGTTGTTTTCCACGGTCAGAAGCATCCCGCAGCCCACCCCGCAGTAGGGGCAGACGGTTTTGACGGTTTTGGTGGGTGAAGTCATTAGAGTGCTCCTCGGGGAAAAGGGCAGAAGGCAGGAGGCAGAAAAGCCACATGGGACGCCGAAGCGTCCCCGGGCTTTCTGTGCAGGTCGTTCAGGCCTTGACCCATACTTTTCCGTCTTCCACACGCACTTCATAGGTGGGGATGGTGATGGTGGGGTCATCGAGGTACTCACCGGTCTTCAGGTTGAAGCTGTGCTTCAGCAGGGGTGAGGCCACCTTGTACACGTCGCCTTTGGTCCCGATGATGCCTCTGGAAAGCACATTCGCCTTGGTGAAGGGATCAAAGTTGCTGGTGGCGTAGAGCAGGTTTTCTTCCACCCGGAAGATCGCAATCTGTTTGCCGTTCACCTTGGCGGCCACGCCAGCATGGAGGAGAATGTCGTTCAATTCGCAAACTTGAACCCAAACGGCTTCTCTGGTCAGTGTCTGTGTCATGGTCAGTCTCCTGAAATCATGGGGAGGAGGTCGGCTTTTTCGAAGTCGAACGCAGGGCGGATCTGGCCGCGTTCTTCCACCATCACCACGTTGTCATCACCTTCGTCGGTGTTGATGAAGTGCCTGAAGTGCTTCATCTTCTCGGGGTTGGCAAGGGTTTCCTTCCACTCACAGTGGTAGGTGCCCACGTGCTTCACCATGGCAGCTTCAAGTTCTGCGCCAATGCCGAGGGAATCTTCCACGATCACTTTCCTGAGATAGTCCATGCCACCCTCAAGTTTTTCCAGCCAGACGCTGGTGCGCTGCAGGCGGTCTGCGGTGCGGATGTAGTACATCAGGAAACGGTCGAGGTAACGGACCAGGGTTTCTTCATCGAGGTCGGCGGCGAGCAGCTGGGCGTGCTTGGGTTTCATGCCGCCGTTTCCGGCCACATACAGGTTCCAGCCCTTCTCGGTGGCGATGATTCCGAAGTCCTTGCCCTGGGCTTCTGCACACTCGCGGGTGCATCCGGAGACGCCTCCTTTGAGTTTGTGGGGGGAGCGCAGGCCCTTGTAACGCTCTTCGAGTTTGATGCCCAGGGTGGTGGAGTCCTGCACCCCGTAGCGGCACCAGGTTTCCCCGACGCAGGTTTTCACAGTTCTGAGGGACTTGCCGTAGGCATGTCCGGACTCGAAGCCAGCAGCGATCAGGTCGGCCCAGATCAGGGGCAGTTCTTCCTGGCGGGCACCGAACAGGTCGATGCGCTGTCCACCGGTGATCTTGCAGTACAGGTTGTACTTTTTGGCAACCTCTCCGAGCACGATCAGTTTCTCGGGGGTGATTTCGCCGCCTGCCACGCGGGGCACCACGCTGTAGGTTCCGTCTTTCTGCATGTTGGCCAGGAAGCGGTCGTTGGTGTCCTGCAGGGGAGCGTGTTCCTGCTTGAGGATGTACTCGTTGTACAGGGAGGCAAGGATGCTGGCAACGGCGGGTTTGCACACTTCGCAACCCAGCCCGTGCCCGTGGTTTTCGAGCACTTCACCGAAGGTGCGGTATTCCTTGATGCGGATCAGGTCGAACAGTTCCTGTCTGGAGTAATCAAAGTGCTCACAGATGCTGTTGGAGACTTCCTGACCCATCAGGAGGAGTTGTTCTTTGAGGATGTCGGTGACCATGGGGACACATCCGCCGCATCCAGTACCTGCCTTGGTGCACTTCTTGATGCTGGGGATGTCCTGGGCTCCGCCCATCACGGCTTCACAGATGCTGCCCTTGGAGACGTTCTCGCAGGAGCAGACCGTGGCGGTCATGGGGAGGGTGGCCTTGACCTGGGTTCCGCCTCCAGCAGGGGCAGGAACGAGCAGGTGCTCAGGGCCGCCAGGGATGTCCATGGCATTGGAGAACAGGCTGTGCAGGTTGCTGTAATCGGAGCAGTCCCCGACCAGCACCCCACCGAGCACTTTCTTGCCGTCTGCAGAGAGCACGAGTTTCTTGTAGGTGCCTTTCAGAGGATCGGTGAAGAACATCTCTTCACTGCCAGGGGTCTGGGCGAAGGCGTCTCCGAAGGAGCCCACATCCACACCCAGCAGTTTGAGTTTGGTGCTCATGTCTGCCCCTGTGAACTCGCTTTTTCCTCCGGTCAGCTGGTCTGCCACCACGCGGGCCATGGTGTAACCAGGGGCCACGAGGCCGTAGATTCGACCTTTATATAGTGCACATTCCCCGATGGCGTAAATGCTGGGATCGCTGGTCTGGCACGCCTCATTGATGGTGATGCCGCCGCGCTCCCCGACCTCTAAACCACTCGCACGGGCGAGTTCGTCTCTGGGACGGATGCCTGCACTGAAAATCACCATCTGGGCTTCGATGCTCTTGCCGTCCGAGAAGGTCAGGCCCTTCACCTTGCCATTTTCCAGATCGATGCTCTGGGTGGCGGTGCTGGTGTGCACGGTGATGCCCATGTTCTCGATTTTTTTCTTCAGAAGCTTGCCGCCCTGCTCGTCCACCTGCACGGGCATCAGGCGGGGGGCAAATTCCACAACGTGGGTCTTGATCCCGAGGGCTTTCAGGGCCCCTGCGGCTTCCAGACCGAGCAGACCCCCACCGATGACCACACCTTCTTTGGAAGACTGGGCGTAGGCATAGATGGCATCCATGTCCTCGATGGTTCTGTAAACAAAGCAGCCCTCGGCATCCTTGCCCTGGATGGGGGGAACAAAGGGGTAAGAGCCGGTTGCGAGGACCAGGGTGTCGTATTTCAGTGCACGGGTTGAGGTGTGCACGGTTTTCTGTTCGCGATCGATGTGGGTGGCTTTCTCCATCACCACACGGATGCCCCAGGCCTGGTAGTCCTCGATGCGCCCCATGGCGAGGTCCGGTTTGGGCTGATCAAAATAGCTGGTGAGGTGGACACGGTCATAGGCCAGGCGGGGTTCCTCGCACAGGACCGTCACCTCCATATTGTGTGTCTTATTTTGCAGGCTTTCCAAAAATTTGTGTCCAACCATTCCGTTGCCGATCACCAGAAGGCGGTGGGTGTTTTGTGTTGACATGGGCTTCACTCCTTTGCAGCTTGTTCCGCTTTTGCGGCACGTCCGGGGGGCTTCCGTCCTGCTTGTGAATCATTTTTGACCAGAATCATGCACGATGTCAACAACAAATTGAACACTGGGCAAATTTTTCAGGAAAAAAGTCTAGTTCAATCCTTCATTTGTGCAGAGTGTTCACTTTTTTTTGCACATTCTGCAAATTTGCTATTGACAAACCCGTGAGGGGTTCCGCATAGTGACTGCATCCCTGCGGGGAACTGTTGAAAAGCCACACAGGTCCTTCCCAGACCTGTCCGACCAGAGCCCTCCACCCCCAGCTTTCGAAGTGACGCCCCTCTGACGACACCCTTTAACCAAGGAGAACCCATGACCAAACTCAACCGTCGTCAATTCATCAAAGCGGCCACCGTCACGGCCGCCAGTGCAGTGCCCGCCGTGAACTTCGTGAAAGCCCAGAGCAAGAAGATCCAGCTGGGCTTCATTGCCCTGACGGACTGCGCCAGCCTGGTCATGGCCAAAGAGCTCGGCTACTTCGAAAAATACGGGGTGGATGTCGACATCGTGAAGATGGCCTCCTGGGCCGCCACCCGCGACGCCCTCTTGACCGGAGACATTCAGGGGGCACACTGCCTGTTCGGGATGCCCTTCAGCGTGTACACCGGAATCGGTGGACAGGCCGGGAAAGAGCTCCCCATCGCCATGATGCTGAACAACAATGGCCAGGCCATCACCCTGGAGAGCAGCTTCAAAGGTGTGGGCACAGATCTCAAAAAAGTCAAAGACAGGGTGGACAGCCTGATCAAATCAGGAAAAGCCCCCACCTTCGCCATGACCTTCCCTGGTGGTACACACGACATCTGGCTGCGTTACTGGCTGGCTGCCGCCAACATCGACCAGAGCAAGGTCGGGATCATCACCATTCCTCCGCCCCAGATGGTTGCCAACATGAAAGTCGGCAACATGGACGGCTACTGCGTCGGTGAACCCTGGGGCGGCGTTGCTGCACAGCAGGGCATCGGTTTCACCCACATCACCACCCAGCAGATCTGGAAGCACCACCCTGAGAAAGCACTGGTTTTAAACAAACAGTTCTCCGAGCGCAAAGACGATGTGATGGCCGTCATGCGGGCCATTCTGGACGCCTCCGCCTGGCTCGACAACCTGCCCAACCGCCGCAAGGCCGCCTCAGTGATTGGCGCATCGAAATATGTCAATGCCTCTCCAGAGATCATTCAGGCCCGACTTGAAGGCCGCTATGACATGGGTGAAGGCATCGGCACCAGGCAATTCCTGGACGACATGATGCTGTTCTCCCGCAAAGGGGCCACCAGCATGCCCCGCCACGGCCACGCGGTCTGGTTCATGACCCAGTACGTGCGCTTCGGGTACCTGAAAAAACTTCCCGATGTGGACAAAATCGCCGAGAAGCTGATCATGGACGACCTTTACAAGCAGGTCGCCAAAGAAGCCGGTCTGAAACTCCCTGACGACGACATGAAGCCCTGGACCATGACCCTGGACAAGGCCAGATTCGATCCCAGCAAACCCGAAGCCTACCTCAAAGAGCACAGCATTTAAGGAGGTGTGAGATGCAGAACGTTCAATCCAACCCCATCACGGTCAAAAGAAGCGGCGTGGTCCTCAAAGGCTTCAAAGATGCGGCAAGCCAGTTCGGTTTCTTTGTTGCGGGCATCTCCCTCCTGCTGGTCGGGTGGTGGATCGTCGGACAGAACATCAAGGACCTCCCCACCCCTATCGATGTCTTTCAGGCCCTGAAAACCCTGCTCTCCGATCCTTACTACGAGCGCGGTCCAAACGACCGGGGCATCCTGAACCTGCTGCTGAGTTCCCTCAGCCGGGTGGCCGGAGGCTTCCTGCTCGGTGCCCTGGTGGCCATCCCCCTCGGTGTACTGATGGGCAGCGTCCCTTTTGCCAAGAGACTGATCGATCCCATCGTGCAACTGCTGCGCCCCGTGAGCCCTCTGGCCTGGTTCCCCATCGGTCTGACCGTGTTCCAGAGCGCAGAGCCTGCCACAGTGTTCATCATCTTCATCACTGCCCTGTGGCCCACCGTGATCAACACCGCCTTCGGGGTCGCAAACCTGCCAAAAGACTTCAAGAACGTCGCCAGGGTCTTCAAATTCACCCCTGGACAGTACATCACCAAAGTGCTGATTCCCTTTGCCCTGCCCCACATCATCACCGGTCTGCGCATCTCCTTCGGGATTGCCTGGATGGTCATCGTGGCTGCAGAAATGCTCTCCGGCAAATCCGGCATCGGGTTTTACGTCTGGGACGCCTGGAACGCCCTGAACCTCTCGAATGTGATCTCTGCGATCTTCATCATCGGGTTCACAGGACTCCTCTTTGACCGGTTCTTCGGATTTCTCGAGCGGAAGGTGAAATATGAATAAAGGCACCCCCACCCTGGACATCGAAGGCGTGCACAAGGCTTTCGGAAGCTACGTCGCCGTCGAGAATGTGGACCTGAAGATCTGGCCCGGTGAATTCATCGCCCTGATCGGCCACTCTGGATGCGGCAAGAGCACCCTGCTGAACATGATCTCCGGCCTCGAAAAACCCTCCGAGGGGCACATCCGCCTGAAAGGTCGCTCTGTCGAAGGCCCCGGTCCAGACCGCGCGATGGTGTTCCAGAACTATTCGCTCTTGCCCTGGCTCAGCGTGTTCCAGAACGTGCTGGAAGCTGTCAAAGCTGCCCAGCCTGAACTCGGGGCCGCAGAACGCAAAGCCCGCGTGGAGGAGTTCCTGTCGGTCGTGGGCCTGATGCCCCACAAAGACAAGAAGCCCAGCGAACTCTCCGGCGGCATGAAACAGCGTGTGGCCATCGCCAGAGCCTTCGCCATTCATCCTTCCGTACTGCTGCTCGACGAGCCTTTCGGAGCCCTGGACGCCATCACCAAGAGCAACCTCCACGAGGAACTCCTGAAAATGTGGTCCTTAGAGAACACCGACGGCACCCAGAAGAACGTGGTGATGGTCACCCACGACATCGACGAGGCCATCTACCTCGCCGACCGCATCGTGGTGATGAGCAACGGACCCCGCGCCCGCATCCACGAAATCATCGAAGTCCCTCTGGCCCGCCCTCGCAGCAAGGCCGAACTGATCGAAGACCCCACCTACCTGAAGATCAAGAGCCACCTGCTTTCGCTGCTGAGCGTGGTGCTGGCGCATCCCGCCTGAACCTGCAGGGGCGCAGCGTGCTGCGCCCTCTGGAAATTCCCATCCCTGTCCCAATTCCCAGCAAGGAGAATCAAAATGCCCAAGAACGAAGCCAACAAAGTTGTGATCGCCTCCACGTCAGGATTCACCATCCTGTTCGCTGTGTGGGTGATGTTCGCCATCATCGGCATTCCGCTGCAAAAAGAGCTGAACCTCAGTGACGCCCAGTTTGCCCTGCTCACCGCTGTGCCTGTGCTGACCGGCTCTCTGCTGCGTCTGCCTGTGGGCATCCTGGCCGACAAGTTTGGTGGAAAAAACGTCTTCACCATCCTGACACTGCTCACCAGCATTCCGCTGTTCATCCTGCCCTTTGCCAGCAGTTACAACGTCATCCTCACCCTTGCGTTCTTCGTGGGTCTGGCCGGGGTGTCTTTCGCCATCGGCAACAGCTGGATTGCGTTCTGGGTGCCCAGAGAGCGTCAGGGCCTGGCCCTTGGGACCTTTGGTGCAGGGAATGTGGGTGCCAGCATCACCAAACTGCTTGCCCCCACCCTGATCACCCTGATTCCTGCCACGGGAGCACTGATCCCCGGCGGATGGCGCTTTGTGCCCCTGCTGTACGGAGTGTTGCTGCTGCTGACCGCTGCTTTCATCCACTTCTACGCCCCTGAAGATCGCAAGAACAGCACCCCCAAAACCCTCTCCCAGTGGCTCTCACCCCTGAAGCACATTCAGGTCTGGAGATTCGGTCTGTACTACGTGATCTTCTTCGGTGCTTACGTGGCCCTGTCCAGCTGGCTTCCCAAATATTACAAAACCGTGTATGGGATGGACCTTGCTGTCGCTGGACTGCTGACTGCCCTCTTCATCTTCCCTGCCAGCCTGCTGCGTCCTCTGGGGGGTTTCCTCAGTGACAAATTCGGTCCTCGCATCGTGACCCTGTACTCCTTCGTGGTGTGCGTGGTGGCCAGTCTGCTGCTCAGCCTGAACACCTCCATCATGCCGCTGCCCCTGTTCCTCACGGCCACTTTGCTGCTCGGTGTGGGGATGGGTGTGGGCAAAGCCTCCACCTACAAGCTGATCGCCAACTGGTATGGCGCAGACATGGGTGTGGTGGGTGGCCTGGTGGGTCTGCTGGGCGGCCTGGGTGGGTTCTTCCTGCCCCTGCTGTTCGCCAGCACCGCGAAGGCCTACGCTCCCAGTGCGTTCGTGTGGCTCCTGGGGTTCAGTGTGATCAGCATGGCGATCTTCATGGGGGCCGTGCGGATGATTCAGGCCAGAGAAGTGCGCAGCAATCTGGTGGCCGCAGACGACTGAGAAAAGCAATCAGCCCTCAGCTGTCAGCAGTCGGTTCAAGAAACAGGAGGCCCAATGGGCCTCTTTTTTTGCATCTTTTCATGCTGCAGTCTGGTTTCAGGTGTGGCTCACAGCCCTCAAAGAGAGCCCTGCTTCCTAGAGCGATCCTTAAAACAAGGCTTAAAAAATCACAATATTTCTGTGTTTGTTACCGGATTCTGCCCTGCTGCTTCCTATATTGGCACCATGGACTGGAAAAGATTAGGACAGAGTGGAAATGTGGAGGACCGTCGTGGGATTCCGGGCGGTGGACTGGCCATCGGGGGTGGGGCGGGCCTCATCATTCTGATTGTCAGTTTGCTGTTCGGAGGCAATCCCGGGCAGATCCTCAATCAACTGAATGGAAACTCCCAGCAAACCGCACAACCCAAGAACGATGAAATCTTTCAATTCACCAAAGCCGTTCTGGGGAGCACCGATGAGTACTGGGGGGCGGTCTTCCAGAAATCTGGACGCACCTACCGTGAACCGACCCTGGCCCTCTTCACTGCAGGAACCCAGACAGCGTGTGGCAATGCCACCTCTGCAACAGGTCCCTTCTACTGCCCGAACGACCAGAAGATCTACGTGGACCCCAGTTTCTTTGATACTCTGGCAAGTCGTTTTGATGCAAAAGGGGATTTTGCTGCAGCTTACGTGATTGCCCACGAGGTGGGACACCACGTGCAGAACGAACTGAACATTCTGGATCAGGTGCAGGCCAGTGGGGACCGCCAGGGGGCCAACTCTGCTGCAGTGCGTCTTGAACTTCAGGCCGACTGCTTTGCCGGGGTGTGGGCCAATTCTCTTGCAAACACCAGCAACCCCATCGTGACCGCTCAGGACATCAATGAGGGACGTGTCGCTGCCCAGTCGGTCGGGGATGACGCCCTGCAGGAACGCTCCAGAGGCTACTCTGACCCTGAAACCTTCACCCACGGGACCAGTGCCCAGCGAGACCAGTGGTTCAGCACGGGTGTTCGCACAGGTGACCCCAACAAGTGCAACACCTTCAGGTAAAACATCTTTCCAGGAAGCCCTCTTTGAAGAGGGCTTCTTTTCTGGAGCACAAAACAAAAAATTCGCCTTGACGGCGACCAGGAAGAATGTTCGGCATGGGCTGCAGCAGCTTCTAGCGGGTCACTCACCACCCCCTCCTCCACCATCTCCACCTCCACAGTCCCCACCGGAGTCACCCCAGCAAGAGTCCCCACCAGAGATGTCTGCTCCACCTCCAGGGTCTCCAGACCGGTAGCGCCTGGGGGTTCCGAGCGCCATCAGGCTGACAAAAAACACCAGAATGACAATCAAGATCAAAAACATCATCACGTCCATGATTTCCTCCTGACACTTCAGAGAGCAAATATGAATTTTCGCTTACTGGACGCCTTTTCCTGTGTCTGTATTGTTTCAGGTGTTGGTCATGGAATTGTCAGTTGTTCAGGTGCTTCAGGTCATGGTGAAGTTGCTGAAGATGATGCTGCAGGTAGTCCTGCACAAAGTCTTTGAGGTAAGAGGTGTCTTTGCGCACCCAGGCCCACTCCATGAGCCACAACCTGCGCACCACCACCGCAAGAGGCAGAAAGGCAAGTTGATCCCGCATTTCTGGAAACATCAGGAAGTAGCCTGCGAAATACGCCTGCTGCACATCATCAAAATCTTCCCTGTGACTCTGGTGGGCAAGGGTGGCGGCCCATTCCATCACCAGTGGAGCGTGCTGACAGTCATCGAAATCGATGAAACCAGGCCTGTCTTCCTGAAACAGGTAATTGCTCTGGTGCAGGTCTCCATGGATCAGGGCCATCTGCAGTTTTCCCTGTTCCATGTGCTGCGAAAAGGTCAGCAGCAGGTCATGCAGGTGAAAGACATCATGTTCCTGGATCAGCAGATCCTTCACCAGCACTGGAACCTGAAATTGAGGTCTTGGAGCAGGATGGTGTTTCACAAAAGCCAGAGCCCTCCGGTGAAAGTGGGCTGTGGCTGCACCGAGGGCCTGCATCTGTGCCAGTGTGGGGTGCTCCAGAAATGTGCCTTCCAGGAATTCCCACAGGCTGGCCACATATGCTCTGTCCTGAAATTGAACCTGCTGGCTCCATTTGCCATCTGGAAAGGGCAGGGGCCGTTGCACTGTGAACAGCAGGTCTGGTCTGAGTGAACCCACCAGTTCCCTTTCGGTCTGGCGTTGTTCCGGGGTGTATCTGGCCTGTGGGCTGAGCCTGAGCAGGTGGGGCCTGCCCTGCAAGTAAATCTGGAAGGTGAAATTCTCTGCCTGTCCCAGAGGTTTCAGGTCGGCAGCGGAAAGGTTGAGGCTGGAGAGAAGGGAATGCATGACGCGCCTTTCAGAAGGAGGGAGGTGCAGGAGAAGCAACAGACAAAGACAATAAAAAAGTCGGCACTTGGCCGACTGATAAAAACAGTGTACCCTGATATGCACTTTTTGTCAAATCTATTCATGTCCATTTGCAAGATCAAAAGAGAATCTCTTGCCAGACGCATTGGGAACCTCAATGCTGACCTGTGGCTCAGGAAAAGATCCTGAAACGCACCGCCCAGTAAGTGCTTTGGCATACGCCAGTTCAGGCATGTGTGGACCTGCGGTTTTCCATACGCTGGGCATCAGGTGCCCCCATGAATCCGATCCAGAGCAGACCCCCCTTCCGATGGAACCTGCAAAAAGCAGAACAGCTTGGAACCCTGCCCCAGGAAGGTACAGAAGCTTACCCTGAATTTTTGCAGGACCTCAGAAGCTGCGCTGCGAAAGTGCTGGCCTTCAGCGACAATTGTGATCTGGTTTTTGTGGGGCGTTCTCCTGAAAGTCTTTACGATCACCTGCAGGGTGCACTGCAAGACACCCACTGGCAAGACCGCCTGCAGATGCTCAACATTTCCATCGGTGGCTGGGAGGTGACCTCCATTGAAAAGGAAAACCCTGGAGCTTTAAAGGCCATTGAACAGCAATTTCTGGCCCTGGGTCTGACCCCTCTGCAGATCCTGGCTCGCCCTCATCCGGTGGCTTTTGTGGATCTGGTGTGTGGGGGCTCCACTTTTCTGTCCCTGTACCTCCTGCTGCTGCACTGGGCTGCCAGAGACGGCGTTCCTGCCCGCGTGTTGTGCAACAAACTTCGGTTCATCGGGATCGTGGAAGCCCTCAAAACCAGTCCCAACACCTGGAGGTGGCATCAGAAGGCAAAGTGGGGAAATGCACCCATCCCCGAGGTCAAGAATGTCTCGGTGCCGTACCGTTTCTGGTTTTACCTGGGCGACCAGCAACACAAAGTGGCCCGCTGGAACCCACCTTTCTGCTGGACAGAAACCGCAATGCAGGAACCTCCCAGAGAATTCTGGCACCTGCAGGCACTGGGATTTGCCCGCACCCTTCACCTGACGGGCAGCAGCAAAACTGAAAAACAGCACCTTGTGCGTGAAATGGTTCAGCTTCCTGCCATGAAAGAAGGCTGGTACCGGACGCTGGTGATGCAGATCAAAGCTGGAGTGAGGGGATAAAACAAAAAATTCGCCCTTAAGGCGACTGATAAAAACAGTATAGCACGATATGCAATATTCAGCAAGTGAAACCAGCGCACTTCATGAAAGGACCTCCATGACCGAATTCTCCCAGCTCACGGCAAAAGCCCAGATCTACCGTCTCAGGCAGGCTGCATTTCAGGCCCTGAAAGCCTATCCTTTCGAGGTCAAACGCCTCACCGTGCTGAACCACGGATTCAACACCACCTTCCGGGTGGATGACACTGAGGGCAACAAATACGCCCTGCGCATCAATGTGAACAGCAGACGCAGCATCGAAAATGTGAATGCAGAAGTGGCCTGGCTGGATGCCCTGGCCCGGGAGACCGACATTCCCGTGGTGAAACCCCTGCGCACCAGAGACGGGGAAATCCTGCAGATGGTGCAGGTCCCTGGCATGGAAGAGCCTGTTCCATCTGCCCTGTTTGACTGGATTCCAGGACCACTGCTGGGAGACCGCAAATCAACAGCGCTGTTCCGGCAGCTCGGTCAGGTGACCGCAAAACTGCACCAGCATGCAAGCTCCTGGCAGCTGCCCGAAGGCTGTGCCCTTCCAGGCACCACCAGCATATACCTGGGGGACAAAGTGGTGCTTTTTGACCAGGAAGGTCAGGACAACCTGAACGATGAGCAACTTCAACTGTTCAGCACTGTGGCAGACCGGGCACAAACTGCACTGGATGGCATTTATGCCAGAGGGGGTCAGACCTTCCCCCTTCACACCGACCTGCACAGCCACAACATCAAAGTCTGGAAAAAGACCCTGCAGATCTTTGATTTTGACGATTGTGCAATGGGACACCCGATTCAGGACATCGCCAACGCCCTGTACTACCAGATTGGCTTCCCTGAACGGGAAGCGTACCATGCAGCTTTTCAGGAAGGCTATGCAGAGGTGCTCCCCTGGACTTTCGATGATGCAGAGATCGAAGCCCTGAAAGCTGGACGGGCAATCCTGCTGGCCAATGACGTGCTGAAAAACCTGAACCCGGATGTGCGCAAGTACATTCCCAGGTTTCTGGAACGCACCACCGGACGCATGAAACACTGGCTGGAACATGGAAGTTACTGCAATCCTGCAGAAGGGACTGACCCGCAATAAACTTTCTTCAAACAAAAAGCCGTCCAGTTGAATTCTGGACGGCTGTCACATGATTCTTCAGCGGACAAAGGTGGGCATGGGAGGGGCAGGAATGCTGGTGGCTTCCTCCGGGGTGCGGGCATGCCTGCGCTGCAACTCCAGTTCCAGGCTTTCAAAGCCCTTGCGCATGGCCCACTCGTGGTTCCAGCGAAAAATGGGCTTCATCAAAAAAGACAGATATTTCAGCAGTGGCTTTTCTGCAACGATGGACCAGTCATAGGTGATGTTCACGCAGTCCCCATCCTGCCTGAACGTCCAGATGCCCCTCCCCACAAAATCCCCTTTTGCCTCCAGGCTGAATCCATACGGGGCCCTCACCTCGGTGACTGTGAAAGACCAGCGCAGGGTGTAAGGCAACCAGCCTTTGGTGTACAGGTCCACCACCCTGCCGACCCCACTGGCATTTCCGGGGTTCAGGACTTTGACCTCCAGGTAGACACTGGGCCACCAGCGGGGCAGGCTTTCAGCATCTGCCAGAATGTCGCTGATTTCCTGGCAGGTGCTTTTCACGCGCCAGTGGGTCACGAAGTGGTAACTGTTGGTGCTTTCCGTCATGGGTTCACCTCTGGCCTGACTCACTGGGGAGGCAGGCAGTACTGCATGTGCTCTTCGTGCGGCACGAAGTAGGCATGGATGTCATAGTGCGGGATGGGATAACCTTCATGACCCATCGGCTGGAATTCAAAGTCCACATGATCAATCTTCAGGTAACCCTTTGGGGTTTTCAGGGTTTCCAGCCAGGACTTTCCGGCAGCGAAATCAGCCTGTGAAGGCATGATCTCCACAAAGACCATTTTGCCATTCATGAAGCCATAAATGGGTCCCAGCGGGAAGTCCTGCAGCCTGACCCAGTGCTCACCCATGGTCGGAACGCAATCCGAGACTTTGACGGTGTCTTCGGGAAGCCCCCACCTACGGGCAACTTTTGCCATCTCGGCCTTCTGTTCATCGGTGAAAGTGGGCATGCCAGGGGCCTGCCCCATGCTGGAATGGTCCATGCCAGAGTGATCCTGGGCCACGGCCAGACCAAGCAGCAGTGTTGCGCACAAAAGCAGTTTTTTCATGTTTTTCCTCTGGGGTTCTCCCCTGCATGTGCAGGGGAGGAAAAGGCCTTAGAAATCCCCGCAGATGATGCTGGGTCCCACAGCATCGGGGGTGTTGGCGTGAATGTTCAGGTACATGGGGGTCATCATGAATTTCACGCTGGCAGGGAGTTTGGTGTAGGCGGTGGCCATCCCTTTGTCATCGGCCATCAGGTTGTTCAGGCCGATGATCTTGTTGCCGTTTTGCATGGAACACATCGCATCGTTTGTTTCATTGAAGTGGATGTGGTTGGCGTACAAGCCAGACCCCGGGGTCAGGCCTTCCACATGCACAAAGACTTCATGCTCTCCACTGGGCCATGCGACCACCACGGCAGAGCCCATCATCTGCCCCATCCCCATCAGGGGCACGGTCATGACGGACATCTTGCCCATCATCATGTCGGAGGCGAAGGAAACGCTGCCCAGAGCTGCTGCCAGAATCAAAAGTCTTTTCATGTTGGATCACCCTTCAACTGGTTTAAGAGATGCCAGTGGTCCAGAAGGCCCCAGCGTTCCATCAGAAAGCCATCCCTGAATTTCAGGATGTCCACCACCTCCAGAGAAACCCTGCGTCTGGTGCACGGCAGGCCAGCAAAAGTGCCAACGTGCATGCCCGACCAGGTGCTGCGGCACACCACCAACTCCTGAAAAGCCCGGAATTCCTGCACCTGGACTTCTAAACTTTCAAAGGAAGCGTGGAGTTCTGCGAAGAAGCGTTTCTCTCCCTCCAGGTCTGGAGGAAGGTGGGGGAGCCTCGGGTCGTGGTTGAGAAACTGCGGGCTGATCACGTCTTCGATGACGCTCAGGTTCCCCCGTTCCACCACCTCGTCCAGAAAGTGCTGGAAGATGCTGCGGTTCGCCTCGGACATGCCCTGACCTCTTGAGAGACAGTGTGCATTCCGGGGTGTGAAAGAAACGTCAAAGATGCTCAGAGGGTTTGATGGCCTTTTTGACAGTGGCCTGACCCGAGGTGAATTTTTAAACAGTAAATTTTAATTGTAGGGATTCCAGCAATGTTTTGCCATGAGGAAAAACCCCAGTAGGTTTGTGCACCATTTTCCCTGAGAGTAAGACTGGTACGTTTTCAATCTTCAGACCCGGCCTTCAGCCCCCTTCATTGTCAGGATCACAGGTGATGTCATGAGCGAAAACACAAACGGCCCAACTCCGGGCATCAAACTCACCGTCTCGGGGTCAGGGTACCTGATCACCTCCGAGGGTTACACCCTTTATCGCTTTCTGCCCCTTTACATGCAGAAAAACAATCTGGGCCAGATCACCAAAGCCCAGCTGACCTGGGGCGATGAGTGGCCTGCCCTCATTCAGCCCTTGATTTTCCAGTATGTTCCTCTGCCTGCCCCTGCCACTGCAGGCCCTGGTGTCACCGGAGCCATTGAGGATTTTGAACGCACCGATGGAAAATACGGATACAAACAGGTCACTTACAATGGCTGGTGGCTGTACATTTTCACAGAAGACCGTGCTGGAGAAGTCAGAGGGATCGTTCCGGGCTTGTGGGATGTGGTTCCAGCAGATGTAGAACCTCTGTTGCCTCTGGATGAGGATGATGTTGGCGGTCCCCCACCCATTCTTGTTGGTGGTCCTTGAAGACCATCCATTCCACTGCTTCCAGTAAAACCTTCATGTAGCTCTTCTCAAAAAGCTGATTCTCAGGGGCACTCCCCTCCGAGTCAGCCAATCTTTTTTTCAACCTTTCCCACCTATATGTGCTCATGAAGGGATAGTCAATCACCTTTTTCAAAAAGTCATGATGGACCATCTCTTTAAACGAGGCGATAAAACACAATAATAGAGCTAAACTGTATCTGTCTCTCGATGATCTCATTCTATATATTAATTCGAACAAATCATAATTTTGATCTAGATTATTTATTACTTGGACAACTTTCAAGCTGTTATACATACTAATATTGTTATTGATTTGCGCTATTCCCATAGCATATAGCAGATCATTACTATCATCTGCAAATGAAGATATATCGAACATAAACTCATATTTTTTGCAAACAGCGTGCAAATATATATCCATAAATTCGTTATTTCTTGCCTCCTCTGATATTTGATCCATATACAATATATACCTCCGATCATCATCAATTCTAAATAAAATTATATTTTTAACATAATTTATATATAAATCTTGATACAGGTTTAATTTATCTAATCTTTTTTCAAGTTTTTCCATTATATCTTTAGCCAAATTGTTTTTATCATTCTCACTTAGAATCAGACAGTAATTTATACCATATAAAAACACTCTACCCTTATCACCTACCAAGATAGCCAAACTAAAAGCCTTCATATAGTATTCTTCAGAGACCCGATAATTACATACCGCCATAGCAACAGACGCTTTAATATTATAAACTTTCATTAAAACCTCTCTATCCATATCATGATCATCTAGCATTTCACAGATCCTAATTGCCTCACTATTTATTCCGATCCTGAAGCATAACCATGCGTATTCTATAAAGATATCAGGAAACTCTATTATTTTAATTGATCTGATGATATCTGAGTAAAATTGCAAGCCGATATGATAAAAACCAGAAGTGTCAAACATTTTCAAAAGTGGTAAGGTTTTTACTGTCGAGGAATGCAAAATTCTTCTGATGATTTCCATGAGATCCGGAATGGCTCCTGCAAACTCCATCAGTTGTTGACCAGGCGTTGCATCCATTGTATCCAGCAAATGCAGATGGTATTCCTGGTACTTCTGGCCAACCTCTGCTGGTGCATCTGGAATAAATCCACGCAATACCGGAGGTACCCGAAAACGCTGTCCGGGCTCCATCTGCAGCATGGATTTCCGCACAAGTTGCTGCAAAGTCCTGAGCTGCACCCCACTGACGATCACCGCAGCCTCTCTGGTGAAACTGCCCAGAAAACAATTCAGATTGGTCAGGGCCTGCTTTTCCTGTTCTGAAAGCAGATTCCAGCTGGCCTCAAAAATGGGTTTTAAACTCTGAGGGTCCCCTTCGGGGTCCACCACCTGCTGTACTTCCTCGCGAATCTCTTTCAAAGAAAGAATCTGGGTCCAGCTGGAAGCCATTTCCAGCGCCAGAGGAAGGCCACTGAGGGCAGCGCACAGATGCACCACATCCTGCGCATCTTCAGGCCGAATTTTGAAAGCTGCATGGTTTCGTTTTGCGTGCTTCTCAAAACACTGCACTGCCGGGTGATTCATGACCTCGCTGAGGCCCATGCCACGGTACTCCTGAATGCTGAAAGGCTCCAGCTTCAAAAGGCTCTCCTCTGGAAGCTGCAAGGGTTGCCTGCAGGTCACAATCACCCGCAGGTCAGGGAAACGCAGCCAGTTCTGCAGGTGGTCCAGTCCAGAAAGCTGGTCTGCCCCATCAATCACCACGATGCCCTTGTGGTATCTCAGGGTGTCGGTGAGGCCCACCCAGGGATCTGCCTGCTGCACATTCAGACCCAGCTGGTGCAGCAGGCCACTGGCGTCTTTCAGGCCATCTGCCTTGAGCCAGAGGGTGTCCTCAGGATGATGCTCAGCACAATAAGCCCGCACCAGGGTGCTCTTTCCCACCCCACCCAGACCTGTGATGGTCACAATCGCTGGAGGGATCTGCTGAAGGCGCTCATGCAGGAGTTGAAGTTCCTGATCCCGCCCCACAAAGACCTGCACGGGACGGATGGCGGTCTGCAGGTTGGTCTTCTGGGGCACCTGCAAGGTGGTCAGGTCCACACCCAGTTCTGCAGCTTCTTTGAGGACCCGGTGTTCCAGGTACCCTTCCAGTCCCAGCGTGTATAAAAAACGCAGCATCTCCAGTGTGGGTGGAGGGGCACCATCAATCTGGAAAAACTGCTCTGCCAGGGCCTGAAACTGGTCTGGCATGGAATAACGCACCTTCTGCGCCTCGTACAGAACAGACCACTGCACCAGAGAGGCCAGTTTTTCGCGGGTCTCGAAAATCCAGTCTTCAAGTTCGGTGCTGGAGTTCTTCAGGTCAAGTCCCTTCAGGAAAGCCCCTGAGTACAGCTTGATCACCTCGCTGTACTGTTGTTGCTGGTAGAACTGGGTCAATTCCTGGGCGTCGGTGTGGATCAGGGACTCCACCTGATTTTGCACCGATCTGAAGAGGTCCTTGCCCAGACCCTGCAGATAACTGAGGGCCACACGCAGACTGGTTGCCGGGTCGGCAGCTTCGGGCCAGAAGAGCATCTGCAGGTGTTTGCGGTCCTGTTTGCCTTCCAGGGCCAGATAGCAGAGCAGAAGCAGGTTCTTGGGTTTGATCGGTTTGATGCCTGCTTCGAGTGCGCCCAGCGTCTGTACGTGCATGCCTTCAGGGTAGGGTGTCTTGCCCAGTGAGGTGCTCAGGGAAAACCCTTATTGCAGTTGTGCACATTTCCTGATTGGCCGTTAACGCCCTGTTAACACCTGAATGGGCACACTGATGCCAGGAGGATCACCATGCTCGCGCCCGACCACACCCTGATTCAAGAGGCACTGACCGAACACCTCAACCTGCACCACCAGTTGAAATTGAAACTGCATGCCCTCACCACCCTCAACCTGCAGGGCCAGCATGACCTCTCCCAGAGCATCCTGCACAGCGTGAAACATGACGTCCTGAACGCCGGACTGAAACTCCTTCCTGAATTCTCCCTGCTCACCCCACGCAGCTACATGGAGTACACCGTGCAGCTTGAGCGCTCCCTCAAACAGCTGCGCCCCATCATGCAGCATGTGGTGGCCCATCAGGCCGGGGTGCCCTCCGAAGAACAAAAACAGCACCTCATCCATGAAATCCTGCGCCTCAAAAAAGCTTCGGAACAGCAGCACCTGCGCCACATCGAACTGAGAAAACAACTGAACCAGCTCCTCACCCCCCTCAGGCAGCACTTCATGGACCTCAGCACCCTCCTCGAAGACCGCCTGAGTGCCGAAGGGGAGGAGCAGCACACCATCGAACACCTGCAATCCCAGCTTCAGCTTCTGGTGCAGAAACTCGGGCGGGACGCGGCAGAAGCCACCCCCTCCTCCATCACCTTTGGGACCCCGGTGCATGGCCTGACCCTGCGCCTGCGTTTCCAGCAATACCAGGAGGAAGCCCCTGTGGGACAGCTCGGGGTCACGGTCTCCTGCCTGGGGGTGGCTCTTGGAAGCCAGCTTCTGACCCCCGAACTGCAAAGGGACCTGGACCTGCTGAATTCTGGCATGCAGCACCTGCACCTTGAGCAGCAACTGCTGGTGGTGGCCCACGGGGCCAGAGATTTCGTGAAAGGCCTCCTCAAGACCGTTCGACGCGCCGATGAGCATCAGGCAGCCCAGGCTTACCTGTGGACCATCAACAGCAAACTTCTGGATGCCCTGCTCGACACGCTGACCCAGCCACAAATTCGGGTGCAGACCATCAAACTGCTGCACTCCCTGCTGTCTGCAAGTCCAGCATGGCAGAAGGTCAGTGAGTTTGCCCTGCAAAGCCAGAGCACCACCACCCACCTGACCGAGGTCATCACCCTGCCCCCTGTGATGCTGGCGGCCTCCACAAGCATGCAGGGCGCATGATGCCCCCCGAAATGGACTTCTGGCCCACCCCCCAAGACCCACCCTGGAGGCCCCACATGCTGGAAACCGTGACAGACCTGCTCATCTCCCCACCCAACCTCGGGGATTTCAACCCCCAGAGCACCCTGACCCCCAGCGGTTGCCCCATCGAGTGGACTTTTGCCTCACACCCCGAGACGTTGCGCTACACCCTGGACCTGCATGCCAGACAGATCCCGGAACACCTCAGACCCCTGATGCCAGGGTTGACCTACTGCTGGGTACACATCCAGAAAACCGGAAGCCACACCCGCCACCAGCTTCTGAAACTCCACAACTGGAACGACCCTGACCCCCTCTACCTGGAAGATTGCGTGCCTGTGCTTTCTGGTTTTCATCAGGTGGCACCTGCCACAGAAACCCACTACCTGCATCAGGAGCCCACCCCACAGAGCCTGGAGATGCTGCTGCAAGACCAGCACAGCCCCCACCTCCCTGCCTTCTGGAACGACCTGCGCTTCCTGAGCGGGCACCCCACCCGCACCCTGCCCCGCAAATCCCCCATCACGCTTGTGATGCAGCAAAACAGCATCGCCGTGCAAGTCCCTGCCTCTGTCCTCTTCCCGGATGAACAGGTGGCCAGACGCAAAGTCGGACAGTGGTTCATCCACCGGGGTTACACCGAAGCCATGCAGCACTCGGGCCTGATGCACACCACCCTGGGATGGGAATTCACCCCCACGCGCCTGGTTCGCACGGTGGGGGTCACTTTAAGGAACTGGAGGTGATGGGGGGATCTTTTACCTGCTCAGTCGAGCAAACCTGTCCTTGCCCCTTTGAAGCACCACAGGCTCAGACAGGTCCAGGAATGCCTGAGGGTCCGTGAAGGTTTCACCGTTCAGCTTGATGCCCTTCTGCTCCACGAAACGGCGGGCTTCCTTGTTGCTGGTGGCCAGACCTCCGAGCACGATCAATTTCAGGATGCCCACTTTGCCTGCCTCGTTGAAGTCTGCTTCAGGGACAGTGGTGGTCTGCAGATCGTCCGGGATGCCCCCCTTGGCAATTTGTTCATACCGCTCTTTTGCAACTTCAAATTTACTTTGAATTTCTAGCCAGTCTTTAAAAATAGCAGTATCTTTATTTTTTAATGCTAATTCTATTATACTATTAGTCTCTTTGATTAACATTTCTCGGAAAATATCAAAATTGTTATGAAATTTAATAATAATGTTATGATATCTCTGCTTTTCATTTATATCCGTAAATTCCATTCGTGACAATTCATCAATAAGGTTAGGAAGCTCCTGTATTTGATCACAGAGGTTCTTTATTGACTGTACCGTCTGAGAAGGCAAGTTATTTGTATTATGGGTTAAAATAAATCTAAGACCAGGTAAAAGTTCATATAAATCTCGTAGTCCTTTCAGAAATTTGCCGGTGTTACCCGCTTTAGCTATATCAAAAATAGCAGTAAAGTCATCATACCTAAGAAGGGTGACCAGCGTAGATTCATCTGTTATGTCATATTTTCCATGAATCCAAGCAACCACTAATGTCGCCAAAATCCTATGTGACCTTATAGGGTGGAGAGTCAGAATGTTTTCAATAGTGTTAATAGAAAGATCGGTAAGCAGTGTGAAGTAGTTCTCCAGCAGGTTATCCGGTACCTTCATCAGCTTGGCGAACATCACATCTGGAGTGTCAGTCAGGCCGATGTAATTGTTCAGGCTCTTGGACATCTTCTCAACCCCATCCAGACCCACCAGCAAGGGCAGGGTGAGGACCACCTGGGGCTCCTGCTCGTACTGGCCTTGCAGGGTGCGGCCCACGAGGTTGTTGAACAGCTGATCGGTTCCACCCAGCTCCACATCCGCTTCGAGGGCCACGGAATCGTAACCCTGGGTCAGGGGGTACAGCAGTTCGTGCAGGCTGATGGGGGTGCCGCTCTGCAACCTCTTGGTGAAGTCGTCCCGCTCCAGAATGCGGGCCACGGTGTAACGGGAGGCCAGACGGATCACGTCAGCATACCCGAGGGGTTCGAGCCACTCGCTGTTGTAGCGCAGTTCCAGCACCTCAGGGTCGTCCTTGAGGATCAATTTGCACTGCTCCAGGTAACTGTGGGCGTTCTGGCGGGTTTCCTCCAGGGTGAGGGGGGGACGGGTTTTGCTCTTGCCACTGGGGTCCCCGATCATGGCGGTGAAATCCCCGATCAGCATGATCACCTTGTGCCCGAGCTCCTGAAATTGCCGCATCTTCTTGAGGATCACCGCATGCCCGAGGTGAAGGTCCGGGCGGGTGGGGTCGGCCCCAAGTTTGACGCGCAGTTGCTTGCCGGTTTCGATTTTCCTTTTCAGGTCCTCTTCGCTGATCAGGTCCACCGCGCCGCGTTTCAGAATCTCGATTTGCTGCTGTGCAGGAATCATTCTCTTCTCCTTCAAAAAAAAACCGTGCCGTTTCTCGGGCACGCCTTGGGGGGTTGGTTGAAAAGCAACAGTCCGCTTAAACGCCAATCCTTTTGGGCGCTGCAGCAGAATAATATCGCTTCTCGAACATGGGAACAGTCTAAAGGCTAAGTTCTGGAATCTCAAGGGCGTGGGCTATAAGGGCAGAAGGCTGAAAATGGTTTGCTCCTGCTCGACCAGAAACGCGCAAGGCTCCTGCTGGTGCTGGAGAACGACTGAACTTCTGCCTTCTGCCTTCTGCCTTCTGCTGCCCTCGGCTCTAGGCAAAACCCTGTAAAATCAAACATGCTCAAAGATCTGTTTGCCAGCCAGCCTTTCACCGGAGAACTCATCTGGATCGGCCTGAGGCCTGCCTACCGTCAGGACCTTTCGGTGGTGGAAGAAGTGGAGGCCATCACCGATGCCGGTCTGGTGGGGGACCACACTGGAGCGCAGGGCCTGAAAAACATCCAGTCGAAGGGGAAAAATCCCAGCAAAAGACAGGTGACGCTCATTCAGGCGGAGCATCTGGATGTGGTGGCAAGGCTTCTGGAGAAGGCCGAGATCGAACCTGAGCTGCTGAGGCGCAATCTGGTGGTGCGCGGCATCAATTTGCATGCCCTGAAAAAAGCCCGTTTTCGCATCGGGGAGGTGCTTTTTGAGGGCACCGGGGACTGTCATCCCTGCAGCCGCATGGAGGAGGTTCTGGGCCCAGGAGGCTACAACGCCATGCGCGGGCATGGTGGGATCACCGCACGGGTGCTGGAGGGAGGAATCCTGCATCTGGCAGATGTGGTTCGGCTGGAGACTCCGTTAGAATTTCAAGGGTGAATCCTGAGTTTCTGGCAAACATCAAACTGTATTTTGAGGAAGGCGAAACCTGGCTGCAGACGCTGCCCACCCTGCTTGAACATTTCGCTGCGGAGTGGAACCTTGAGCTCGGCGAACCTTTCGAGAACCTGTCTTTCAATTATGTGACCCGTGCAAAGCGCAATGGGCAGGATGTGGTTCTGAAACTGGGGGTCCCCAGAGATGAACTGCGCAGTGAGATTGCAGCCCTGAGGCTCTATGGTGGGGTGGGGTCTGTCCGTCTGCTGGAGGCAGATGCAGATCAGGGGGCACTGCTCATCGAGCGCCTCTTCCCGGGCCAGATGCTCAGCATCCTTCCTGAGGACCAGACCGTCAGGGTCATGTGTGAGGTGATGCAGAAGATCTGGCACCCTGTGCCTGAGAACAGCAGCTTTCCCAGCGTTGCCGACTGGCATGAGGGTCTGGCTGAATTTCCTCGCAGCGGGACAGGGATTCCCGCAGAGGTGCTGGATCTGGCAGAAAGCTTTTATCAGGAGATGCAGGAGACTGCAGAGGCCCCGGTGGTTCTGCATGGGGATCTTCACCATTTCAATGTTCTGAGTGCTGGAGAGGGCTGGCTGGCCATTGACCCCAAGGGCATCACCGGGGAGAGAACCTATGAAATCGGGGCTTTCCTGCGCAATCCCTGGCCTGCACTGTATGAGACCTACACCCCGGAAGAACTGAGAGAAGTGCAACGCAAGCGGGTGGAGCAGTTTGCACAGCATCTCGGCCTTTCCCGCGAACGCATCCTGAAGTGGGGGTACTACATTTTTGTGCTGTCTGCCGTCTGGGGGTACTCGGAAACCAGTGACAACTGGAAGAAAGAGCTGCTGGGGGCCAGCATCCTGAAGGACCTTTTGTGAACCTCAAGAGCTTAGAGCCCAGACTTCAGACGGTGCTGGAGTGGGTTCCGAACGGCGTCCATGCAGACATTGGGGCAGACCATGCCTACCTGCTCGGGAACCTGCTGGGCCAGAACCGCATTTTGAGAGGCATTGCTGTAGAGAAAAATCAGGAACCTTTCGAACTGGCCTGCAAAAACCTGGAGAAATTTGGGAGCCGTGCAGAGGCCCGACTGGGAGATGGCCTGGGACCTCTTGCTGCTGGAGAGGTGGACAGCATCAGCATCTGTGGCATGGGTGCAGGGCTCATGGTGAAGATCCTGCAGGCCCATCCAGAGCGGGTTCCAGATCAGGTGATCACGCAGCCCAACGACTCTGCAGAGCCCATGAGACGCTGGGCATGGGAGAGGGGTTTTCATGTGAAACAGGAAACCCTCACGCTGGGCTTCTGGCATTATCCTGTGCTGCACTTTGAAAGAAAGACAGGAGAGGACCCCAGCTATGCAGGTTTACCTCTGGATGTGGCTTTCAGGTTCGGACCTCACCTGCTGAAACGCAAAGAACCTTTGCTGCTGGACCATGTTTTGCAACAGCAAAAAAGATTGACCCAGCTGGAGGGCACAGGAAATCCAAAAGTTCAGCGGGATCTTGATTGTGTGAGAAGTGCGCTGGAAATATTACAGAAATAAAACACTTTTTGCTGTGATGCCCGTCACGACCTGCAGAAAGGGAAATTCAATAATGGAGGCATGAAATTGAAAATGTTTCTGTTTATGGCTGGTTTAATCGTTTCTTCCGCACAGGCACAAAGCAACTTCGCTGCCCAAATCAATGGTCTTCAGGGCATCGGCGTCGAGTATGAACAGGGGATTTCTGGACCATGGGCGGCCAGCATTCAGGCTTCCTACCTCCCCCATGTGCTGCCCTATGATGGTTTTTCTGGAGGTGTGGGGATCAAATACTTTGCTGATCCAGGCCTCTCAGGACTTTTCGGGGCCATGTACCTGAACGGGCAGTGGCTGACCTCCACCGACAACACCCTGACCGATTTCAAGGGTTCCACCCTGGTGGCCAATGTGCAGTTGCATGTTGGTGAGCGCTGGAAACTCTCAGATGCTCTTGCCCTCAACCTGGAAGGTGGAGCCACCGTCTCCTACTGGAAAAATGCTGAACGCCAGTGGAAGGTGCTGCCCAGCCTGAAATTTGGAGTGAACTTCTACTTTTGATCCCTCCCAGGTCCTTTCGAACCGTGTGGCATCTGCTGCGCGGTTTTCTTTTCACGCTGAACGGTAAAATGAGGCATGCCCATTTACAAACGCCGCCGCAGCGCCCTTTTTCTGCCTGCCAGCAACGCCAGAGCCATTGAAAAAGCCCGCACCCTGCCTGCCGATGTGGTGATTCTGGACCTTGAGGATGCCGTCTCTCCTGAGCAGAAGGCCCTTGCCAGAGACCAGGCGGCCACAGCCATCCGGGACGGTTTCCCGATGGAGGTGGCGGTGCGCATCAATCCCATTCACACCATCTGGGGTGAGGCGGACCTTGCCCTGATGGAGGACGTGAAACCCGATTTGCTGGTCCTTCCCAAGGTGGAAAGCATCCAGAACCTGCCCAGTGTGGGGATTCCCCTGTGGGCAATGATTGAAACCCCTCTGGGTGTGGTGCACAGCCGTGAGATTGCAGAGCATGGGGATGTGGAGGCCCTGGTGATGGGGACCACCGATCTGGTGAAGGCCCTGCAGGCCCGTCCCCTCCCGGGAAGAGAAAACCTGATGTACGCCCTGTCTCAGGTGGTGACCCATGCCAGGGCTTATGGCAAGTACGCTCTGGACGGGGTGCATCTGGATTTCAGGAACCTGCAGACCCTGGAGGAGGTGTGCATTCAGGGGAAAAACCTGGGCTTTGATGGCAAGACCCTGATTCACCCGGCGCAACTGGAGGTGGCCAACCGCATTTTTTCCCCGAGCCCTGAGGAGATCGAGTGGGCACGCAGGGTGATTGCTGCATGGCAGGCCAAGGACCCCGATCAGGGGGTAACAGTACTCGATGGGATGCTGATCGAGGAACTGCACGCCATTGAAGCGGAGCGGATTCTGGAACTGGCCACCTGAGCTTTTGACGTTTTCTTCACGGTGAAAGAGGCACACTGGCCTTCAGGAGGAAGCACCATGAAAAAACTTGCTCTGCTGGTGTGTGCTTTGTGCATTCCGCTGGTCCAGGCCGCCCCCCCAAAAGGGGACGCAGCAAAGGGAAAAACCTTCTTTGAGGCCAATTGCTCGGGATGCCACGGTGAGGCGGCAGCAGGAGGCATTGGACCAAAGCTGGCCGGGAAGCTCCAGAAGTGGACTTTTGCAGGATTCAAAAAGACCCTCAAAGAGAACGTCACCCCGGACAGAAGAACCCTGAAGCCCCCCATGATGAAATTCAACTTTTCGGATCAGGAATTTGCCGACCTGCTCTCCTACCTGAAATCCCTGAAATAAAGACAACTTCCTGAACTGCTGTGGCTTTTCCCACAGCAGTTTTTTATGATGGCCCCAATGAACATCTGGATGGGACTTCTTTTTGTGGGTCTGCTGGTCCTCTTCACTGGAGGCATGATTCATCTGGTGATGAAGGGCAGAACCGGCCAATCACAGGACGACTGATCACTTGAACCCTCAATCTGGCCGCACCGTGAGGCTTGCAGAGCGCACCCTTTTGCCCATCAGGGTCCCCATGAGGCCCAGGCCCAGCAGCACCGCAATCCAGGGAAAAAGCAGCGGTGCAGAGGAGGTTTTGCGCTCCGGGTCCTGCACGGGTGTTTCGGTGATCAGGGCGGTCATGCCGTAATCATAAAGGCGGTCTCCGGCCTGCACGTCGGTGTAGCGGTAACCATCCTGAAAGGTCACGGAGAAAGCAAGGTCCTGCAAGGTGGCTTTCATGCCCTCCCAGTGCTTTTTCTCGATGATGCCTTTCATCAGCAGCAGGCCTTCTCTGCCCAGCAGCAGCACTTTCGGGAAGATGGCGGTGTCCTGGGCACCGGGCAGTTTCACTTCCGTGGCAAACATCAACACACCCGTTTGGGGATTGAAAGTTGGGGGCAAGGCCCAGTTCAGCACTTCGGCCTGGCTGTTCTTTTGCAGGGTCTTCAGAAGTTGTTTTGCATCAATGTTCTTCCAGCGTCTCGCATCCACGTACCCGGTGTCCAGATGCTGCAGGCTGAGGCCCCATCCCCCTTCAGAGACCGGGCTGAGGTTCCGGGGCAGGAGCATGCCAATGATGCTGGAGTCCGGGCTGCCGCCCCACACGTCGTAGATCACATGGTTGGCATCCTGGCTATTCAGGAAACGGATGCTGGAGGCTGGCTGCACCTGCAGGTGATGGGGCAAAGTTGTTTCAGCGGTCTGGTAGTGCAGCACACTGTCGAACATCTCCGGATTGTTGATCCCATGCCCCTGCACCTGTGCAACGCCCAGCAGACAGCCCAGCAGCAGCCATTTGTGTAGGCGCACACGACGAGATCTGTTTCTGGACAGGACCAGAAAGGCTGGATTGTAAAGCATTTTCAGAGTATATCGGGTGACCCCTCAACCGCATATAAGGCATTCCCCCTCCTTGACGCTGATGGCTGTATCCACTTATAGTTGGTCCAATTTCCACAATCTGGAGGGACCATGAAACGCACCGCAGCTGTACTCGGTCTTGGCCTGACTGCTGTTCTGCTTCAGGCATGCAGCACCACCCCCACATCAAATGCCCCCGAGATGCCCTCGCTCTCGGAAACGGCCCTCTTCCAGCCCTCAGGCCAGCCTGAGGGCACCGTGCAGGTCAAACTCCCCCAGTACAGTGAACCCGTCACCGCAGAACTGCGGGGCAACAAGGTGCTCTTTGAAGGGGACATCCTGCTTGCCGAGCTCTCCAATGAGCAGATCCAGAAGAACTCCACTGTCATTGCCAACACAGGCGGCCTGTGGCCCAGTGCCCGCATCCCCTACGTGTTCGCCTCCAACGTTTCCTCGACGGTGCGCAGTCACGTGCAGAGCGCCATCAACACCTACAACACCTACACCAAAGTGCGAATTGTTCCCCGCGCAAGCGAACGCAATTACGTGCGGGTGATTGTGGACAACGGCTGTTACTCCTACGTGGGTCGCATCGGTGGGGCTCAGTCCCTCTCGCTGTCCACAGGAGGATGTGGAGTGGCCGGAGCCATCCACGAGTTCGGGCATGCCCTGGGCCTGTGGCACGAACAGAGCCGCAAGGACC
The DNA here is from genome assembly GCF_007990775.1 of Deinococcus cellulosilyticus NBRC 106333 = KACC 11606. Classification (NCBI taxonomy): domain Bacteria; kingdom Thermotogati; phylum Deinococcota; class Deinococci; order Deinococcales; family Deinococcaceae; genus Deinococcus; species Deinococcus cellulosilyticus. Next base: position 58,937 of record NZ_BJXB01000021.1, read on the forward strand.
GCGACCAGTACGTGACCATCGTGTGGGCCAACATCAAGAGTGGTACCGAGCACAACTTCCAGATCGAAAGCAACAGCCGTGCAGTCGGGGCTTACGACTTTGATTCCATCATGCACTACCCGGCTTACGCCTTCAGCACCAACGGGAAGGCCACCATCGTGCCCAAGAACAGCAGCATTCCCCTGAGCCGTCTGGGGGCCGCCAAGACCCTCAGCAGTGGGGACATTGCAGGCATCAAATCTCTCTATCCCTGAACTTCACCCATCACCTTTTCCCCCAGCAACAAAACCCGAGGCAGGCACCTCGGGTTTTGTTGCTGGTTTGCTTAAAGCAGGCTTTCCAGGTCATCGATCAGGCGTTCCAGGGTCCGGAACCCTGCCTCGATGGGCTCTGGGGTGCTCATGTCCACCCCTGCAATTTTCAGAGCTTCAAGAGGGGGAAGTTTTCCACCCAGGGAGAGGAACTCCAGGTAGTTCTCAACAGCGCCCTCTTCCCCGGAGAGCACCCGGTCTGCGAGGGCATTGGCTGCTGCGATTCCGGTGCCATATTGCCAGGTGTAGAAGTTGGCGTACAGGTGGGTGGAGAACTGGGACCACATGATGCCGTTCAGGGATTCATCCAGCTGAACCTCACCTCCGTAGACCTCTGCGAGCAGCTCACACATCAGGCGGTTCATCTGGGCGGCCCCGAAGGTCTTGCCCTGCTCGGCCTGCTGGTGCAGGGTCAGTTCAAACTGGGAGAGCACAGGCATCACCAGGAAGTACCTGTGGAAGTTGTAGAAGGCCTCCTCCAGCACAGCGATCCTGAATTCTCTTTCCTGCACAGTCTTCAGCAGGTAAGCGCGGGTCATGGCCTGATTGAAGTTGCTGGCCACCTCCGCTGCAAACAGGGTGTACTTCTCGTACACGATGGGCTGTGCCTGGTTGCTGAGGTATTTGTGCATGCTGTGCCCGACCTCATGGGCCAGGGTGGACATCCCATAGAGGCTCTCCTGAAACGACATGAAGATGAACGGTTTGGTCAGGCTGTTCCCGATGCTGAAGGCCCCCTGTCTGCGGTGGGGGGTGAGGGCGTAATCCACCCAGCGCTGCTCCAGCAAACCTGAACGCATCACCTTCACGTAGTCCTGCCCCAGAGGGCGCATTCCAGCCGTGATGAAATCCACCACCTGCTCATAGGTGACCACCGGAGAACGCTCTGTGAGGGGAGCCCGGATGTCGTATTCGGCAAAGTCGGGCAGGTTCAGGGCTTTCTTGCGGATGCGCCAGTAGCGGTGCCACAGGGAACGATGGCGCTCAAAAACCTGCATGAAGTTGTGGTACACCGCTTCAGGAAGGCGGTTGGGGTACAGGGCTGCGGCCAGACTGCTGCTGAACCCCCGGATGCGGGCCAGGAACACATTCTGCTTCACCCCGGTGGTCACGGCGGCAGCCATGGTCTGCTGCACCTCCAGATGCTTGCGGGCATACTGCTCCCAGGCCGCTTTGCGCACATGGCGGTCCGGGTGGCTCACCAGCGTCTGCAGGGTGTTGTGGGCGAGTTTCACCGTGCCCTGTGGGGTTTCGATGCTGCCAAAATCCAGTTCGTTCACCAGGGTCGGGTGGATGCCTTTTGCACTCTGAAACGCTTCCGAAACCGAGCCCAGAAGTGCTTCGACCTCTGCAGAACGCAGGGCCTGCTTCTGGGTCCACAGCCGCTCAAAGTAGGTCTGGTACACCTTCAGGTCAGGGTGCTTCTCCAACCAGTTGCGGGCGGTTTCTTCAGGAAGGGTGAGGAGTTCAGGCTCCACAAAAGCCAGCTCACTCTGAAAAGCCGCACTGAGGGCCTGGCTCTCGCTCTGCTTCCTGCGGGATTCGGTGTCTGTGGTGTCCACACTGATCTTCATGGTGGTGTAGATGCCCAGACGGTTCACCCGCACAGAAAGTTCATTCCATGCGTTCAGGAACGCCGAGAGCTGTCCGGGGTCACGGGTCAGGGTCCCTCTGAAGGCCACCAGGGTCTGGATCTCACTGCTGACCTGCTGGAATTCTTCATCCCAGGCCTCGAAATCAGCAAAAATGCTCTGGATGTCCCACCGTTCACGATGCACAGAAGTCGTCATGGTCACATCTTAAAAGGATGGGGACTGAGAAAACGTCGAGATTCTTGCAGAGCCGTGTGTCCTGAACACACACCGATCATGGGTCAGAAATTCTGATCCTTGAAAAAGCCCGTCCCAGATCTCTGGCGGCCAGAATCGTTTCATCTTCGGGATAACCTGCATAACCAAAGAGCAACCCCTGCTCTGGAGAGTGCAGGTAGGACGGGGACAGGGCCCGCACCGTGACCCCTGCCCGGCTTGCCTCCTCCACCAGTTGCACGTCAGAGAAAGGTTCTGCAAGGTGGGAGACCAGATGCATTCCGGCTGGAGAGGGCTGCACCTGCAACCACTCCGGGAAATGCTTCTGGGCCAGTTCAATGAAAAAAGCCTGCCGCTCGGCATAAAGGCCCCGCATCCGGCGGATGTGGCGCTCGAACCCCCCATTTTCCATGAACTCTGCCAGCACCGCCTGCGACACCCCGGGAGGCATGCGGTCCACCAGTGAACGGGCATGGATGAACAGGTCAATGAGGCTCTCAGGCAGCACCAGATACCCCAGACGCACCGCAGGAAGGAGCACCTTGGAGAAGGTCCCGATGTAGATCACCCGGCCATCCTGGTCGAGCCCCTGCAGGGCATTGAGGGGGCGGCCCTCGTAACGGTATTCGCTGTTGTAATCGTCCTCCAGAATCCAGGCCCCGCTCTGTCTGGCCCACTTCAGGAGTTCAAGCCTGCGGGTCAGGCTGAGGGTGATCCCCAGCGGATACTGGTGGGAGGGGGTCACATAGACCATGCGGGCATGGGGGTGATGCTCGGCCCCGTGCTGCACCTGCATGCCCTCCTGATCGATGGGAATCGGGCACACGTTCAGCCCTGAAGCCTGAAAAGCCGCCCTGGCCCCCAGGTATCCGGGGTCTTCCATCCACAGGCTGTCTCCATCGTCGAGCAGCAGACGGGCAGCCAGTTCCAGCCCTTGCTGTGAACCGGACGTGATCAGCACCTGATCCGGGGTGCACCGCACCCCCCTTGAGGCATTCAGGTACTCGCTGATGGCTTCCCTGAGGGGCAGGTAACCCCTCGGGTCCCCGTAGGCCAGCAGTTGCACCGGAGGCGTCTTCCAGTGCCTCGCATGAAGTTTGCGCCACTCCTCGAAAGGAAAATCCTTCAAAGCTGGCATGCCAGAACGGAACGCCCGGTATTCCGGCTGACTCAGGTACTGGGTCACCTGCACCTGCAGAAGTTTCTGTGCCCGCCTGGAGAGGGCAGGCTGTCTTCCCTGCTGCTCTGGCTTCACCTCGGGTTTCTGCAGGGAGGTGTCTGGCAGGGTGTGGGTGACATAGGTGCCGTCTCCCACCCGACTTTCCAGATACCCTTCCAGCAGAAGCTGCTCAAAGGCCAGCAGCACCGTGTTTCTGGACACCCCCAGATGCTGGGCCATGGCACGGGTGGAAGGCAGGCGGTGGGAGGGCTTCAGGGTGCCCTGCAAAATGGCTTCCCTGAGTCCCTCATAGACCTGCAGGTGCAGGGGGACGTCCAGCGTGCGGTTCAGGTGGGCAAGAACACTGGGGGGCAACATTGGTACTCCTCAAAAAACAAAAAGTGGCTCTTAAAGCAAGACCACCATGCCCGTATCCTAGAACCTATCCGGATGGGGTGTGCAGGCTTTGTTTAAGCGTCTGACCTGAAACCCAGTCATCCTGTCCCGAGTGCCACAGGAGGCCTTATGCAAACCTGGATTCAACCTGTCACCCTGACCGGAGACCACGTGCTCCTCAGACCCCTCGAAGATGAAGACCTGTTCGCCCTGCACCAGACCATCACCCCTGGCCTTTTGAAGTGGTTCGCCATTCCTGGCCTCAATGCCGAGGGAATGATCTCCTTCAAGGATTTTCATGCTGTATACCAGCAGCAGATGAAACAGCGGGTGATTTTTGCCACCTGCCGCAAGGACACTGGAGAAATCGTGGGCAACACCTCCTACCTGACCATTGAACCCGCACACAGAGGGCTCGAAATTGGCGGAACCTGGATCAGAAAAGAAGAACAGAGCACCCGAATCAACCCAGAAGCCAAGTACCTGATGCTGAAACACGCTTTCGAAACCCTCGGAGCCATCCGGGTGAGCCTGAAAACCCACCACCTGAACACCCAGAGCCAGCGGGCCATCGAAAAACTCGGGGCGCAGAAAGAAGGCGTTCTGAGAAACCACATCATCATGCCAGACGGCAGCTACCGCCACAGCGTAATGTATTCGATTCTGGACACCGAATGGCCAGAGGTGAAAAGGCGGCTGGAAAAACGGATTGATTGAGGGAACCGAGAGCAGAAGACCAGAGCTGCAAATGCAGCTCTGGTCTTCTGCTTTTGTTGTCTCGCAAGATCACAGCAAGCTTTGAATGTTTGTTGTTACGTAAACGCACTCGGCTTCTTTTCAAATCTTCATATTTGAGCCTTTTTGTCTCGAGAATTTCTTTCTGCATCCGTTATTTTTTCCATTCATATTTGTATATACAGGTGTTGAAAAATCATTTTGTTTATGTAACAGTAATTTTACCGCGAAACAAACCATTGCCTGAGGTTCTTTCCACGGACCTGAATCCTGCATCCCGCCTGATCCTTGACCTGACATTTCTGGTCAGGCAGTGGTGACTGCTTCGTGATTTCACCTGTCATGGAGGAAACGATGCCCCAGTCCCTGCGCTGTCCCACACTGCTGCTCACCCTTGCCCTGCTGTCTGCCTGCAGCAAAGTCGCCCCTGAAGCCCCCTCTCCCCACAAAAATGCAGCCAGTGGATTTTACATCTCAAACGGCAAACTTGTGGATGCCAACGGCGTGCCTTTCATTTTCCAGGGCATCAACCATCCGCATGCGTGGTACAACAGCACCACCAGCACAGCCATTCCTGCCATCCGGGGCAAGAAGGCCAACAGCATCCGCATTGTGCTGAGCAGTGGATGCAGGGGGTGGCACAAGAGCAACGCCACCGAAGTCAAAAACCTGATCCAGCAGGCCAGGAACAACAACATGATCGCCGTGGTGGAGGTGCACGACACCACTGGATACGGAGAGGACAGCAGTGCCTGCACCCTGGACAATGCCGCCAATTACTGGCTGGAGGTCAAAGATGCCCTGGTGGGCAATGAAGCCTACGCCATCGTCAACATCGGCAATGAACCCTGGGGGAACAACAACGTCAGCGGATGGTCCCCTGCCATCAAATCTGCCATCCAGAAACTGCGCGGGGCCGGGATCAAAAACACCCTGATGGTGGATGCCCCCAACTGGGGCCAGGACTGGACAGGCACCATGCGGTCCGAAGCCCTCTCCATCTTCAACAGTGACACCGACCGGAATGTGATCTTCAGCGTGCACATGTACGAGGTGTACAACACCGCCCAGAAGGTGAACGACTACATTGATGCTTTTTCAAATGCAAAACTCCCGCTGGTGGTCGGAGAATTTGCAAACACCCACAAAGGGGCCTACGTGGACGCTGCCACCATCATGGCCTCCAGCAAGAGCAAGGTGAACGGGTACATGGGCTGGTCCTGGTCCGGGAACGGCTCCGGTCTTGAAGCCCTCGACATGGTGAACAGCTTCAATGCCTCCTCCCCCACCTCCTGGGGCAACCTGATCTTCGGGGATCTGGCCAGCTCAAACATTGCAACAGTGTTCAATACCAATCCTGCCCCCACTGTCAGTTTCAGCAGTCCTGCAGAAGGCCAGAATTTTGCAGCAGGCAGCACGGTTGGTGTGGCCGTGAACGCAAGCGACAGCAATGGCACCGTCAGCAAGGTGGACCTGTATGTGGATGGGGTCCTGAAAGGCACCGACACCACGGCCCCTTACACCTTCTCGGTCAGTGGCCTGACCAGTGGACCCCACACCCTGAAAGCCACAGCCACAGACAACAGTGGAGCTTCAAGCAGTGCCACACGCAACATCACCGTGGGCACCATCAGCACCGAAACCCTGCTTTACAGCTTTGAAGGGAGCACCGAAGGCTGGACGGGCAACGGCACCAGATCTGGTCCCTGGTCAGTGACGGAGTGGGCAACAGCAGGCACTGCTTCCCTGAAAGCCGATGTGGATTTTGGCAACCGGGGCTACGACCTGCGCATCACCCAGACCCGCAACCTGAGTGGCAAAACCACCCTGCGGGCGAGGGTCAAACATGCCTCCTGGGGAAATCCGGGCAGTGGCATCACCGCGCGGCTTTTTGTGAAAACGGGCTCCTCCTGGACATGGTTCTCCAGTCCCTTCCAGACCATTGGCAGCAGCAGTGCCACCACCCTGACCTTCAACCTCTCGGGCGTCAGCAGCCTTGCGGATGTGCGGGAAATGGGGGTGCAGTTCAGTTCACCCGTGGGCAGTTCCGGGCAGTCCTCCATCTATGTGGATCAGGTGACCTTGCAGTAAAAGTTCACAGGAGACAGTGGACAGTTCACAGCAAGCATCAGCAACTGCCAGTCACTGTTCTCAAAAGCTCTCTGGGACGCCTGTGGCGTCCCTTTTTGTTTTGAGGGCAGCGGAGGATGGAACTGCCTGAAAAAAGCTCGCTGTAAACTGTGAACTGTAGACTGTAAACTCCTTCAGACAACCATTTCCGATCCATATGGCTGATCATCCGTGTCATGCCCGTCTGTACCGCTTGGTGGGCCTGCCCACCGCCCCATACTGCAATCCCACCCCGAGCTCTCCAAGTTCAAGCAGGTACTCCAGGTACCGCCAGGCGGTCACCCGATTGATGGAGAGCCTTTCGCTGACCTCATCTGCAGTGAGGCCCTCGGGAATGGCTTCCAGCAGGCCTTTGATTTCCCGCAGGGTGTGGGCGTGGATGCCCTTGGGAAGGTGTCCCTCCTGACGGAGGCCCAGCATCCGGTCCAGCTTGGCCTGGGTGAGCTTCTGGACAGAAAGCCTGTGCCTTTCGACAAATCGCTCCAGGGTCTGCAGCAATCTGCTGTCCTGCACAGGTTTGATCAGGTAATCCAGAATGCCGTCCCTCAGGGCCTGCTGCACACTGTCCAGATCAGAGGCAGCCGTCAGCATGATGGCATCCGTGGAGATGTTCTCCTGCCGGATGGTCTTCAGAAGATCCAGGCCCGTTCCATCTGGAAGGTAGGTGTCAATCACGATCAGGTCCGGTTCCAGACTGCGGATCAGTTTCAGGCCGGTCTGGAACCCATCGGCGTGCCCGATCACATGAAAACTGGGGTGTTTCTCGATGGTCTCCCGGTTGACCTTGGCCACCAGATAATCGTCTTCAATCAGGATCACTTTATACTGCATGGTCAGACCTCTGCACGCGTGGGAAACCCACCAGGAAATGGGTGCGGCCCTCCTTGCGGTGGTGCCGGAGGCTGCCGCCCCTGGCCGTCAGGTACTGCTGGACCAGCGAAAGCCCCAGACCCCGGTGTTCCCCTTTGGTGGAAAATCCCCGCTGGAAGATGCTGTCTGCAAGCTCTGAAGGAACCCCTGGTCCATTGTCTGTCACCTCGATCTGCAGGCCCTCGGGGTCCTCTCCAATGAACACCCGCACTTCTGCATGCTCCTGCCCGACCACGGCCTCCAGGGCATTTTCGATCAGGTTTCCGGTGATGAGCAGGATTTCATCGCTGTGGGTCTGCTCCCAGCCCGGCGTGAGGACACTTCCTGGTTCCAGCACGAAATTCACGTTCTTCTCCCGGGCATAGGCGTATTTTCCAAGGAGCAGGGCCTTCAATTTGGGAAACTGGATGTCTCCGAGGGCATCCTGAATCTCGGTGTGTTCGGTGTTCTGCTGCTGGATGAGCTGCAGGGCCTCGTCGTAGTCTTTCAGGCGGATCAGGCCCGCAAGAATGTGCAGCAGGTTCTGGAACTCATGGGTCTGGGCGCGCAGCAGGTTGGTGTAGCGCCTGACACTGGTGAGTTCCTCTGCCACCTGCATGATGGCCCTCTGGTCCCGGAAAGTGACCACCTGCTGCCCATTCATGGGATAGACCGTGACCAGCACAGGCACCCCCACAAGGTTCACCGGAGCATTCTGCACCCTTTCACCTTGCAGCAACTCCAGCACCTCCGGCCAGACCTGGGCCAGCGAAAAGGGCAACTGCACAGCGTCTGCAAAGTACCCTGCAGCTTTCGGGTTCATCAGGACCACATCCACCCCACCCTGCACCACCAGCACAGCGTCCTCGATGGCATCCAGTACGGTGCGGTGCTGGTCCACCAGGGCAGCGATCTGCTCGGGTTCCAGATGGTGCATGGCCGCCTTGATGCGCCCACCCACCCACAGGCTTCCCAGCAGGCCCATCAGGAGGGACAGGCCAAACCAGGGAAGCAGGCTCAGGGCCACCTGCAAAGCCAGACTGCGCAGGTTCGGCAGCAGATACCCCGTGGACACCACCCCGATGACCGTTCCTGCACTGCTGTACACCGGGACCTTCCCACGAATGCTGTCTCCCAGACTGCCAGTTGCGGTGTTGATGATCTCCTTCCCAGCGAAAGGTGCGTCATTGTCCCCCCCCACCATTGGCTGACCAATGCGGTCCGGCAGCGGATGGGCCACCCGGATGCCCTGACGGTTCCCCACCACAATGAAATCTGCCCCCACCTGCTTCTGCAGGGCATTCACCAGTGGATTGATCACCTGCACGGCATCTTTGCGGGTCAGGTGCTCCTTGACCTGCGGCAGGGTCGCCACCATCCGCGAAATCGCCAGGGCCTTCTCGCCGTAATCATCCAGGGCCTGGCGGTACAGCAATTGCACCTCTGCCCCACCGAGCATCAGAAACCCCAGGCTGAACAGCACAAACAGCAAACGAAAAAAGCGCCACCGGATGCCGGGCATCCGCCCACTGTTCAAAGTGGGGATGTAATCCCGGGTCTGTGGGGTGGCACTTTGCATGGTCGTGTCCTTATTTTAGGGGGTTGATGGGGGTAGGGGCGGGCCGCTGGCCCGCCCCTGATTGGCAGAATTTCCGGGATGAGCCAGTGGCCCATCCCTACAGCCTCTACGCCGGAAACACCAGCGCACTCTGCGGCGTGAAATTGATGCTGACCTGTCCGAATCCCACAGGGGATGGGGTGTGGACCCTCAGGCGTTCGTCTCCGACCTGGAACCAGTGCTCGTAGTGGGACCCAAGGTACAGGGAGTGTTCCTTGTCCCCCTGCAGGCTGTTTCCGGTGCGTTCTCCGAGGGTGAGGCGCTCGGGACGCAGCACCACCTTGCATTTTTCCCCTTTGCGCACATTGGCATTCACGCGGGCTTTGACCACGCTGCTGCCGACCTGCACGGTGGCTTCCTGCTGTTCGACCTGCAGAATCTGACCGCTGAGGATGTTGGGGCTTCCCATGAAGTCTGCAATAAACAGCGAATTGGGGTTCTCGTAGAGTTCCTGGGGGGTGGCAATCTGGGCGAGTTGCCCACCATGCAGCACAGCAATGCGGTCTGCGATGGCCATGGCTTCTGCCTGATCGTGGGTCACGAAGACGGCGGTCATTTTTGCGGCTTTGAGGGCTTCTCGCAGCCAGACCCGGGCATACTCGCGGAGTTTGGCGTCCAGGTTGGAGAGGGGTTCGTCCAGCAGCAACAGCACAGGGTCGGTCACGAAGGCACGGGCCAGGGAGACCCGTTGTTGCTGCCCTCCGGAAAGCTGCCCGGGGAAGCGTTCAGACAGACCTTCCAGACCGATGCGGTTCAGGGTCTGCTCGACTTTTGCACGGGCCTGATCTCTGGGGGTTTTGCGGAGTTCCAGCCCGAAAGCCACGTTCTGGGCAACGGTTTTGTGGGGCCACAGGGCGTAGGACTGGAACACCAGACCGATGTTGCGTTTTTCCGGTGGGACAATGGTGTCCGTCTGGGAGTTGAAGATGTCCTTGCCGCCCAGGGTGATGCTGCCCGTGTCAGGGGTCTCCAGACCGGAGAGGCAACGAAGCAGGGTGGTTTTCCCACTTCCAGAGGGACCGAGCAGGGCGATGATCTCCCCTTCCTGCACGTCGATGCTGAGGTCTTTCAAAATCTGGTTCTGACCGAGTTTCTTGCTGAGGTTCTTGATGCTCAAAGTGGCCATAAATCACTCTCCTGCTTTCACACCAAGCTTGTTGGCGATCAGGTACACGATGCTGATGATCACGATCTGGATGGTTGAAAGGGCCGCGATGGAATCCACTGCCCCGGTGGCCCACAGAGACACAATCAGGGAGCCGAGCACTTCGGTGCCTGGGGTCAGCAGGTACACGCCAGTGGAGTACTCACGCACAAACTGCATGAAGAGGAGCAGCCACGCAGAGAGCAGACCGCCTTGCAAGAGGGGCAGGGTGATCTTCTGGAAGGCCTTCAGGGGGCTGGCTCCGACCATGCGGGCCGCTTCTTCGAGGTCCTTGCTGATCTGCATCAGGGTGGCGGTCAGGAGGCGCACCCCGTAAGGCATCCAGACGATGGTGTAGGCAATGATCAGGCTGACCAGGGTGGTTCTGAGGAAACCCACGGGTTTGAAAAACAGAAACAGCCACAGGAAGGCCAGACCCATGATCAGTCCAGGCACCGAGCGGGGCAACCCGGCGAGGTAATCCAGGGTGCGTTTCAGGCCAGGGGTGCTGCGCAGGATGCCAGAAGCGATGGTCAGGTAGACCCCCACGGCGATGAATCCACCCACTGCAGCCACCAGGAAGGTGTTGACCACACCCCGACTCAGGTCGGGGAGGGTGAAGACAGCAGTGTAATTCTTGAGGGTCAGCACATCCAGCAGGTTGACCCCTGCCCCCCAGCTTGTCACGAAGCTTCTGAGCACCACCCCGAACACAGGCAGGATCACCGTGACCAGCAGGTAAATGGCAGTGATCAGGACAATCCACCATTTTGCCTTGCCCAGTTTCAGACGGGCAGAGCGGTAGCCTTTGGCCCCTACAGAGGTGTACTTGCTGCCTGTTTCACCGAGCACCTTGCGCTGGATGCCCACGATGATGAGGGCGAGGATGATCAGCATCACCGCGACCACAGCCATCGGGCCGTAAGCAGGCACCCCGGTTACGCCAGTGAGGCGGTAAAGGTAGGTGGTGATGACATCAATCCCTTTGGAGTCTCCGAGCACCAGGGGCAGACCGAAGATCTCGAAGCCCAGCAGCAGCATCAGCATGGCGCTGTACACCACGGCAGGGCGCACCAGGGGGATGGTGACATTCATGGCGACCGTCCAGATGCCTGCCCCACTGACCCTGGCGGCCTCTTCCAGAGAAGCATCCAGGTTGCGGATGGTGCTCGACACGTACAGGTAAACATAGGGAACGTGCAGGAGCCCTGCAATGATGGCAATGGAAGGCAGGGTGTAGATGCTCCAGGGCACCCCTCCAAACAGGCCACTGAAGGCATTGCTGACCAGACCCACCGGACCGAACACAATGGTGAAGCCAATCCCCAGAATGATCGGGGAGACGAACACAGGGGTCAGCAAAAGCAATTCAAAGGCTTTTCTGAAAGGCAGGTCGGTCTTGTTGACCAGGAAGGCGAGCGCCGTCCCTGCAGGCACGGCAATCACCACCATTCCCAGCGCAATGATGAACGAGTTGAAAAGCGCCCGGTAGAACGCCGGATCGGTCAGGACATACCGGTAGGCATCCAGCGACACCTGCTTGATGGGAGCAAAGAAAGGGGCACTGAGCAGGCTCTGGTAGGCCAGGAGCCCCAGGGGGGACAGCACCAGCAGGGCCACCACCACAGTCAGCAGAATCCCCCAGTAGGCGGGTTTCAGACGGACCTGTTTCATGGACAGGTCCTCACTCCCTTTCAGTTCTCTGCTCTGACCGGTCATCACTGGCCTTTCAGGGCAGAACGCCACTCATTCAGGAAGGGGGTGCGAACGCCAGGCTCCAGGTTCTTCAAGAGGTCTCTGGACACCGGGATCACCACCAGATTCTTCTTGCCGCCGATCTTGCTGTACACGTTTTTGGGCACAGCAGGACCCTCGGTGCCAGGGCGCAGGGCAAAGATCAGGGACTTGTTCGCCATGACATTCTGGCCCCGTGCGCTCAGAAGGTAATCCAGAAACAGTTTCGCAGTATTGGGATGCTCGGCCAGTTTGCTGATGAACGCAGGACGCTGGAAGGCCACGGTCCTGTCCCGGAAGTACGCCACCCCGATGTCTGGCACCTTTTCTGCACGCAGCAGGGCGTAAGAGCCAATCACGTTGTACCCGAAGTAATGCTCTCCGGAAATGACTTTCTCCATCATCACCCCGGAAGAGGAGTACTGCCCAGCACCGGATTTCCCCAGGGCTTTGAAGAGGTCCAGATAACCGGGAACGGCCACGGTGTCCTGATGCAGGAAGGTGAACCCGATGCCGCTCTTTTCAGGGTCCCAGGTGGCGACCTTGCCGTTCATTTTGCTGTCTGCAAGCATTTTTGCAAATTCGCCGTGTGTGGTGGGGGGTTTTTTGATGAAACGCTTGTTGTACACCAGAACGCCGGGCTCCAGGGTGGTGCCGTAAAGCAGGTTGTCCATTTTGGAGGAGGCAGGATAGTTTTTTGCTTCCGGGGAGGTGTAAGCCAGGGCATACCCATCGGCAGCCAGTTTCACCTGCAACTCCATGCCACTGCTCCACAGGAAATCCGCACTTTTCCCTCCTGCAGCAGCCTCACTGATGAAACGGCTGTAGAGCTGGGTGGTTCCAATGTCGTTGTACTCGACCTCAACGAAGGGATAGAGGGCCTTGAAGTCATCGATCAGGAACTGGGCACTGGCCTGATCGGTGGAGGAGTAGATCACCAGCTTCTTTTCTTTTTTCGCCTCATCAATGACCTTCTGGTAGGAAGCAGGATAACCTTTGGGAACCTGAGCAAAAGCAGGAGCAGCAACAGCAAGGGCCAGCGTGATGCACACGAATTTCTGCATAAAACCTCCACCGGGCTGCAGGGGCTGCAGCCGCATGCGTTCTTTTTTTGGATGAGAAGAGCATACGGGACATCGGTCCCGCTGGGAAGTTTTGCGTGCTTTGATTGCATTGATTGCACAGCCCGTGCAATCAAATGCGTAACTCCGTGGGTGGTGTCAGGGACTACACAGGGGCCAGAATGCTGATGGTGGTGCCCTGCCTGAGGACACTGTGGGCGGAGATTTTGCCCCCATGCAATTCCACAATCGAACGGGCAATGGCCAGACCCAGACCTGAGCCTCCACCATTTTCTGGGCTGCGGGTCTCGTCCACCCGGTAAAACCGCTCAAAGATAAAAGGCAGTTTCTCCGCAGGAATCCCCACTCCGGTGTCCTGCACCTGCAGCATCACTCCACCTTCCACTTTTCTGGCGATCAGGCGGATCTCGCCCCCTTCAGGGGTGTAGTGCAGGGCGTTGTTCACCAGATTGCCCAGCACCTGACGCATGCGTTCCACATCCAGGCTCACTTCTGGCAGGTTTTCGTCGACCTGCAGGGTCAGTTTGATTTTTTGTTTCTCAGCACGGAAGGAAAACGCCTTCTGGATGCTTCTGAGCAGCACTTCTGGAGCGGTGGCGTCTCTGCTGAGGGTGAGCATGCCCGCATCTGCCAGAGAAAGCAGGCGCAGGTCATCGACCAGATTCTGCAGCAGCAGGAGTTCGTCGTAGACGACTTCCAGGCGCTCTTTGGTGGCCCCAAGTTTGCCCTGTTGCATGGATTGCACGTATCCGGAAGCGACAGTGAGGGGGGTGCCCAGGTCGTGGGCAATGTCCGCGATCATCTGGCGGCGTTGCTGCTCCGCTTTCACCAGCTGGTCGCTCATCTGGTTGAAGGCGCGGGTGAGGACAGCAACCTCATCTGTGCCCTGTTCCTGGACAGGCTCCTGGGCCTTGCCGTACCTGAGGCTCCGCACAGCGAGGGTCAGGCGTTCCAGGGGCCGGGTCAGCTGTCCAGCCATGGCTGCCCCAAGCAGGATCGCAAGGGCGAGTCCAATGGCTCCAGCCATCAGGATGGTGAGGTTGATGGCGTTCACCATCGCCTGCTGGTCGGGAGAATTCACCCCTGCTCCGGGCTCTTCGAAGGCTGTACCCACCACCTGCCCATTCACAACAATCTCTCTGGTGAAAAGGAAATCTTCTGGGTTCACCTGCTGTCCACGCTGGTATTTTTCGGTTTTGGACACCACATTTCCCTGAGGGTCAAAGACGCCCAGGCGTTTGTCGGGCCGCATGCCACGTTGCAGGTCCTCACGGGGTCTGCCTGCACCCTGAGGTCCTGGCGGTGGTCCTCCTGCTCCAGGCTGTCCTTCTCTCGCTGGAGGAGGGCCAGGGTCCATGCCCTCCCAGGTGCCATGCTCCTGGTAGAACCGCTGGGCGTTGTCTGCATAGGTGTTCACCAGGTTCTGGTGCACCGTTTTGTGGTAGGAATCGATGGCCACGTTGTGGGCCAGAATCCCGAAGACCAGCAGGCCCACCAGACATGAAAGGGCAAACCCGAACACCAGATTGAGCCTGAGGGAACGGGTCAGCAGTTTCATGGTTGCAGGGTTCTCTGGCTGAGGCGATACCCTGCCCCGAAGACGGTTTCAATGTATTTCGGGGTGCCAGAATCGTCCCCGAGTTTCACCCGCAGTTTGCGGATGTGCACGTCCACAGTGCGTTCCAGGCTTTCTGCCCCTCCACCATCGATGTGATCCAGCAGTTCTGCCCTGGAAAAGGTTTTGCCAGGGTGCTGCATGAAGTGGCTGAGCAGGCCATACTCCGAACGGGTGAGGGCCAGGGTGCGTCCGGCCTTGCTGATCACCTGCTGTTCGGGGTCCATTTCCAGATCCGACACGCGAATCATGCGCACAACGGTGTGCCCCTTGTCGTACCTGCGCAGCACAGCGCGGATTCGGGCGTTCACTTCATCCAGGTCGAAAGGCTTCACGATGTAATCATCTGCCCCGAGTTCCAGGCTGCGAATGGCACTGTCTTTTTCCAGTTTGGAGGTCAGCACGATGATCGGAATCTGGGCTTCTTTGCGGTAGATCTCCATGAAGCCGTAACCATCAAGTTCGGGCATCATCAGGTCCAAAAGGACCAGATCGGGTTTGGCATGGCGGGCCGTGAAAAGCGCAGTGCGGCCATTGTCTGCCACCACGGTGCGGTACCCCTCCGAGGAAAGGTAATCCTGCAGCATGCGCACCAGGCTGAGTTTGTCATCCACAATCAGAATCGTCTTCATTGCTTACCGCCTGCCTTCTGGTGGGTTTTCCTACAGGGTACTGCTTCTGTCCACCTCAAGAAGGAGATCTGCACCGGATCAAAACACCGAGAAAACACCTTCTTGCTGAACCCAGCATAGAAAACGGCTGTTAACAACTTGTTAACACCTCTGGTGTGAAATCAGATCAAGAAACGAAAGCGGACCCCAGATCCCCCACTCCACACCCGAAGAAAGCAGGCAACCATGAACACCCAACAGATCCGAATTTCAGGCTGGAACCTCAACGGAAAACACCTTCCCGAGTGGCTGAGCAGTCACCTCGGCAAACTGTGGCAGGGTGAAGAAGTGCGCTCTGCGGTGGAGGGAAAACTGGACATGGTTTACCTGCAAGAGGCCCCTGTGTTCCCTGAAAAAGGCCTGTCTTTCCAGTTCCAGACCCCTGCTGGAACCGTGGCCGGGCTGGACCGTCACGGCAAACTGTGGCTGGGGAATGTGCACAGTGGCCTGAGCCTGGAACACAGCAAAAAACGCATTGCCGTGCAGATGTGGGGCACCTTGCGTGGACTGGAAGCTCCCTTGCATGTCCTGATGCTGGAACTGCTGCGCTTCAGTGGTTTTGTGCCCCTGCGCGGCACCGTCATCACCCGAAACGGTCTGGGGTACCTGCAACTGGGCAGCATGGACCGCATGGTTTTTCAGGGGTACGACCTGCTCTGCGAAGGGCTCTGCTGGTATTCTCCCCGCGATGGCAGAATCTACGGGTTTGACCCCGCTTCACCTTCCCGCATCGTTTCTGTGATCCTGCACCAGCTTGTGGTCCTCAATCCTGAGCAAAGCAGTCACCGTGCCCAGCGTCTGGAACGCACAGATGCACTGTCTGCCCTGCAGGCCAATACAGGCACTGCCCTCTTCCAGACCAACCGCCAGCACACCGAATTCCTGATCAGAGACATGGTGCTCCAGCACGGGGTGTACCACTGGGCCATTCCCGGAAACCGTCCGCTGGCCACCGAACAGGCCTACAGGCTGTGGGAACGCTCCTCTTTCAGCCCCAGAAAGTTTGCCATCTGAGGGGCCTCAAGACAAAAAAATCAGCGCCGGGTGATGGTCTTCACTCGGCGCTCTTCAGTTGCAAAAGGCTTCCACGTTAGGCAAGAACCCCCTTCTGGTCCTGCTCGGCATCCAGAACGCGGGCGACATTGCGCAGCATCCGGGCGAGTTGCTGTCTCAGGGAGCGTCTGGGGAGTTTGCGGGCTTCACTGGCTTCTTGCCACATGGCGTTCAGTTTCTGGTGGGCCTGGTTGTTCATCAGGTACTCGTTCATGTTCTCTCCTCGCTTCTTGTCTCTTATTATCCAGTGAAAGATGTCCTGCCAACAGCCGAAACTGGCGTATGGGCAGCTAAAGTGATGCACCTAGAGGGAGGTAAGCCGTTCAGGTTATGGCAGGCTGGTCTTCGTCACAGACAGCAGAAACCCCTTGAACCGGGTGCAAGAATTTTTGCATCAAATTTCGCATTCATGGAAAACGGGTCATCCGAACATGGATGACCCGGCAGGTTGTGAACTGCTTCTTATTTGATGAACTTCAGGACTTCCCGCGCCACCCGGTTCCCGCTCTCCACGGCCCCTTCCATGTAGCCCTGGGCAAATGGGGAGGTGTGCTCTCCTGCGAAGTACAGGCGTCCCAGACGCTCTCCCTCTGCACCCCGGATGCTGGTGAACTGACCGATTTTGTAGCAGGAATATGACCCGAGCTGGTGGGGCTTGGTGGGCCAGTGCATCCGCACGGCATTTCCGGTGTAGGCCTGCTGCACCCCCGGGTAAAGGGTTTCCATCTGCTGGATGAAGTCATACGCCTGCTCCTGGGGAGTGCCTTCCCCGGATTGCAGACCGATGGTTCCTCCGGTGAAGCGGGTCAGAACGGCCCCCTTCACCTTCTGGCCTTTGGTGGTTTCCCAGCTTGTCTGGAAAGGCAGATCCGTATAGGTGCTGCCACTGTAACCATACTTCGTTTTCCAGATGGGCTGGGTCAGGCCCACCATCAGTTTGCTGTTGGTGCCATATCCAAGTTCCTGAATGGCCTGACGCTTGGCCTCAGGGAGATCAATTTTGATGTCCAGGTGCCGCATCACACTGAAGGGAATGGTGAACACCACATGGTCGGCATACACGCTGGGTCCCTCTTTGAAATCCAGCTGGTAACGGCCAGATGCGGTCTTGCTGACCCTTTCGAGCACGCGGCTCACGTGGATCTGGCTGTTCACCTTCTGGGAGAGGCGTTTTGGCACGGCCCCACTGCCCTCGGTGATGTGGTAGGCCTCGTCACTCTCCCCATAGATCTGCCACTCTCCGGGGTCCGTGCCGATCAGGTACAGCAGGTTGGTGGCGCTCTGTTCTGCGGCATCCAGACCATATTCGGTGGTGTAGGCCAGACTCAGCATGTCCTTCATGACCTGATCGGCCTCGATTTTCTCCAGGTAGTCAGGAATGGAAATCCAGTCCAGTTTCTCTGCACCACCAGGATTTTTGTAACTCACCACATCCAGATCAACGTTTTCCAGATCTGCATCGATTCTCCTGGCAATGGGTCGGAACATCCGCAGCAGGTCTTTCTCGGTGTAGCGTTTTCCGCCAAAAAACCAGTCTTCGGACTTCAGGCCTTTCTCGGCAGCTTTCAGGTCGGTGAGGTGCAGGCCCAGTTCTTTCGTCAGGGTGATCAGTTCCTCGTGCCCGGAGTCCACCAGTTCACCCCCGAGTTCAATGACCTCGTTCATGCCGAAAGTGTTGTAGGCGCTGAACATGCGCCCTCCCATGCGGCTCGAAGCCTCGTAAATGTCGGCGTGAATGCCCTGTTGCAGAAGGCGGTAGGCGCAGGTCAGACCAGCGGTTCCCCCTCCCACAATCACCACGCGCTCCTTGACCTTGCGGGGTTTCGCAAAAGCCACAGGCGCAGCAGTCGCTGCCACCGTCACGGTTGCCGCTTTCAGGAAATCACGGCGGCTGATGGTGCTTTCCGAGGGTTCCTGGGCTTCCTGCTTGCTGCGGGCATAAAGTCTCTTCAACTCACGTAAAAACGGTGTACGCATGGGCCTCTCCTCTGCTGAAAATCTGTTCTTTCAGCCTAGCAGAGAGACTGTGAGGTTGGGTACCTTCGGGTCACAGCAGAGGGGGATTTAAGGGCACTGGGAGGTTGGTGGTCTTTTTGCCGAGGGCCGAGAGCCGAGGGCCGAAGGCTAAAGGCAGGGGGCGGTGATGGGGTGGCAGAAGGCAGAAAGCAGAAGGCAAAAGACACCCATCTGGCCTTCTTGTTGCAAGGATCAAATGAGTCGGTGGACCTGATCCACAGGCTGTCTTTCGTGAATGAGGGTTCCTGCAGGAGCACCCTTGCGGCGCAACAATTCCAGCAAGAGTTGCACCGCCTGGGGGGTCAGCTCAGCATGGGCAATCTCAATGTCCAGCACAGCAACCCCATCCCCCATGCCTGCACCCGTGACTTCGCCCAGTTCAGAACGGTAAAGCATGCCAGAGATCCAGCCTTCAAAGTCGTCCCTGGCATCAAGGTCAAAATCAGGACCTGTGGGAAAAAGCACTTCCAGAAAACCTTCTTGCATGAGTCAGGATAACAACAAAACAGAGGACCCACCAGTGATCCTCTGTCTTTTGCCCTCGGCTTTCTTTCACTGCTGCACAATCACTTCAAGCTCTTCCTCGGTCAGGCGCAACGCACTGAGGCGCTCTGCCCGGATGATTGCCCGGATGTCTTCCACAGCCCTGGAAACATCGTCGTTCAGGACGCAGTACTTGAACTCGTGGGCCATCAGGATTTCGCTTCTGGCTTTGGCCAGACGTTTTTCGATCTTCTCCAGAGATTCCGTTGCGCGGCCCACCAGACGGTTTTTCAGTTCGGTGAGGCTTGGGGGCATGATGAAGATCAGAATGGCTTCGGGCATGGCCTGTTTGACCTGCATGGCCCCCTGCACTTCGATTTCCAGCAGCACATTTCGGCCCATCTGGAGCTGTTCTTCAACGGCGGCTCTGGGGGTGCCGTAGTAATTCCCCACAAACTCAGCGTGCTCAAGGAAGCCCAGTCCCGAGTGAATCTCAGATTCAAATTCATCACGGGTCTTGAAGAAGTAATGGACCCCGTGTTCCTCTCCGGGGCGGGATTCGCGGGTGGTCCAGGAGATGGAGTAGTGGTAGTCTTCGATTTTTTCCAGTTCCTGGCGGATGGTGCCTTTGCCGACCCCACTCGCGCCAGTCATCACCAGCAGTAATCCGCGTTTCTGTGCCATGGCTTTTTCTTCCCTTTCAGGGGACTTCCAGCAAGTTTAACAGGTTTCGGGCGGAAGTGTATACCAGATCACACGGAATGAAAGAGCAGAAGGCCATGAGAGTTCCAGCAACACCCTCTGAGTTGATTCTGGTGAAAGCCAGAGCTTTGTGTCCTTCTGGCCATCAGATTATCAGCAAAATCTGCTTATTTTATCAGCATTTTATGCTAATATCTCTGCATGAACGAGGAAATCCGCAAAGCCATCCAGGAGGTGCTGTACCAGAAGCGCATCTCCCAGGCAGACCTCGCACGCAGGCTGGACAAAACCCCACAGGAAATCAGCCGTGCCCTCAAAGATCCCATAAGGGGAGGCAAAGTGCCTGAACTCTGGCAGGACATTCTCGATGAACTCGACCTTGAACTCGTGATTCGGCCCAGGGCCAAAAGGCAGGCCTCGTGACCCGGGTGTATCCCCTGAGGTATTACGGAGATCCCATCCTCAGGAAACACTGCACCCCCATTGCTGACCTGCAGCGTGTCCAGACTGTCCCTGGTTTTGGTGCTGTTTCCATCAAAGACCTCGCTGAGAACATGATGGAAACCATGTTCGATGCTTACGGGGTGGGGCTTGCTGCGCCCCAGATCGGTTTGCCCATCCGCATGTTTGTGGCTGCCGAATACCACAAAGATGGGCCCGAAGGGGACATCCCCCTCAGTGCCCAGGTGAAACGCCACATCGTGGCCATCAATCCCACATTGGAAATTCTGGACCCCACCCTGAGGGCTTCACACACCGATGGGTGCCTGTCCATGCCGGGCATGTGGTCTGACGACGTGCAGCGTCCCACCGCCATCCGTCTGACCTACACCGATCAGGACGGAGAACAAAAAATCGAGGAAGCAGAAGGGCACTGGGCCCGCGTGTTGCAACACGAATTTGACCACCTGAACGGCAGGCTCTACATTGACCTGCTGCCCCCTTCGTACCTGCAGGAGCACCGCAAGACCATTGCCCAGTTGCAGAAAAGGGCAAAGGCCTACCTGAAAGCCATCGAGAGCAAACGCTGATCTGGAACTTTGCTGTAAGGCCGATTGGCGGATGCACCTTTAAAAAGCCTCCGGCACAATGAGACGTGATGTTTACTCCTCCATTTATTGAGAAATTGCAGTTTGCAAAAAAGATTCTCCTGGCAGGAATGGGAGGCGGATTCGATGTCTTTTGTGCCTTGCCGCTGTACCACGCCCTCAAAGCACAGGGAAAACAGGTGCATCTGGCCAACCTCTCTTTTACGGCCCTCAGAGCGACCAGAGCCCGCGAAATTGAAGAAGGTCTTTTTGTGGTCAGCCACCGCACACCTGTCACTGTGGGGTATTTTCCAGAAGCTCACCTGAGCCAGTTTTTGCATGAGCAGGGGCATGACAGCACCATTTACGCTTTTGAAAAGCGCGGTTATCGCCAGTTGCATGCAGGCTATCAACATCTGGCAGACGCCCTGGAAGTGGACACCATCGTACTTGTAGACGGGGGCACAGACTCTCTGATGCGGGGGGATGAGGACGGTCTGGGCACCCCTGAAGAGGACGCCCTCAGCCTGGTCGTCGTGCGGGATGTGGAGCATGTGGAGCAGAAACTGCTGGCCTGCATTGGCTTCGGGGTGGACACCTTCCATGGGGTGTGCCATGCCCACTTTCTGGAAAGTGTGGCTGCCCTCACCCGCAGGGGCCACCACCTGGGGACCTTCAACCTGCTACCAGACACACCCGAAGTCCAGTTCTATCAGCAAGCCCTCGATTTCACCCACGCATCCATGCCTGACCGGATCAGCATTGTGAATTCCTCTGTTCTGGGCGGCATTCAGGGAGATTTTGGAGACAGGCACTACACTGAGCGCACCCGGGGCAGTGAACTGATGATCAATCCGCTGATGGGCCTGTACTGGACCTTCGACCTGATGGGTGTCGCAGAGCGCAACCTCTATCTGGATGACCTGCTTCACACCGAAAGCATGGGGGATGTCTGGAGGGCCATCGAGCGCTTCAGGAACCGTCTTGCAGAAATTCGGCCCTGGAAAGACCTGCCTTTCTGATGGGCCCGAGTTCCTTTCAGGACGATGAAGTTTCCCTGCTGCGCTTTCTGACCGACCTGCAGCAGACAGCCCACGGCCCTGTTCCCCACCCTGGAGATCTGGTGTGGTGGATGTACCAGAGCCCTCTTTTCAAACCAGAAACATCCATTCAGTTGATCAGGAACAACCAGCAGGACATTCAGGCTGTGGTGTTCTCTGATCCTCCAGAGTGGGCCTCTCTCACCGTGCATCCTGACCTGCAAAACCCGACAGCAGCGATTGAGGCTGCTGAAGATCATGCCAGACAGCATGGACGTCAAGAACTGACCCTTCGCACAGGTTCCGGCCAGCCTGATTTTGAAGAGCTGCTGCTCAAACGGGGGTATGTGCCTTCACCTCACAAAAGTGCTCTGATGGAGTTTGTTCCTTTACCGCAGGTGCCTGCTCCTGTGCTTCCAGAGGGTTACTGCCTTTCCAACATGCAGGGGCTTCAGGATCTTCCAGCAAGGGTGAAAGTCCATCAGGAGGTGTGGAATTCCAGACGCTTTACCCTGCAAGCATTGAAAAACATCCAGAGCCACCCCCTGTACGACGCCGGGCTGGATCAGGTGGTGGTGGCTCCAGACGGCAGCCTCGCAGCTTATGCCCTGATCTGGATGGAAAGCGTTCATGGCACAGCCACTTTTGAACCTGTCGGGGTGCATCCCCTTCACCAGCGAAAAGGACTGGGGAAGGCGGTGATGCTGTCTGGGCTCAGGGCTTTGCAGGACAGGAGTGCCACCCGCATCACGGTTTCCACCCGTGAAAGCAACACCCCAGCCGTACAGCTTTATGAATCACTGGGTTTCAAAACCACAGGGCATTTCCTCAATTACGGGCGAAGATTTACGGATTAAGCTGTCAGGCGCATGGCGAGAAGCCTTTCAGCAGGCAAAATGAAACCCATGCGAAACATTGTCCTGGGCATTGTAGAACACCATGGAAAAATACTTGTCTACCAGAGCACCAGTCCCGACACGGGTGTTTCATTCTGCCGTCCGCTGGGTGGGGGCATTGAACATGGAGAATACGCTGATCAGGCCCTCAAGCGTGAGTTTCTGGAGGAACTGGGCACCGAAATTGAAGTGCTGGAGAACCTCGGTGTGATCGAGGAGGTTTTCCTGTGGAATGGAGAACTGGCCCACCAGGTCTTTTTCCTGTACAGAATTCGACTGCTGGACCCCCAATTTTACAGTGACAACCATTTTCCAGTGCTGGACGATTCCATCACAGCCCTGTGGAAGCCCCTGAAGGACTTCCACAGGGGTGAAAGGCTGGTTCCGACTGGTCTGCTTGAGCGGATCAGCGCTTGCGGGGAAGCTGAACCTGTCCTTTCACCTGATCAAAGTTGATGTCACCAGAGCCGTCCTGACCCACAGTGAAGTTGCCTGAGATGTCATGGGCACCGATGTCCCCCGAATCGTCTTCACGGATCAGGACATTCCCCTGGATGTGCTCAATCTGGATCTCTCCCGAGTCATCGCTGGTGATGGTGGTGCTTCCTGCATTGCGGATGATGATGTCTCCACTGCCATCCCGCCCAATGGTGACGGGACCTGAAACCTGCTCAATGAGAATGTCTCCGGAATCATCACGGTCAATTTTCACTTCTTTTTTGACGTTGCGGATGGCCATGTCACCAGAACCGTCTTCTTCAATGCGCACTGTGCCTGCGATGTCGGAAAGGTCCATGTCTCCAGAGTCATCCTGAATCTTCAGGTTGCTCACCTTCTGTACGAAGATGTCTCCACTGTCGTCCCGGATGCTGACCTTCATGCTGGAAGGCACATCGATGTTCAGGTGCAGGGCCGCCTGCTGGAACAGGGAAACCCTGGGCACCTGGGCGTCGATGTACAGCACGTTTCCAAGCACGCGGGTGGTGAACTTGATCTGGTTGAGCAGGGCCTTGTTGTTGGTGCAGGCCAGTCCCTGAATGGCAATGCTTCTGGTGGTGCCCCCATTGACGCGAAGGTCGCCAGATTTGGAATCAATGCGAACTTCGGTGATGTTTTTGCTCTGAAGTTCACGGTTCAGGTCTTTTTGCAGGCTGCCCGCAAAACCACAATTCTGGGCGGCGGCGTAGGATGTCAGGAACAGGGTGGGGACCAGCAGGAGTAAAGGACGCATCTTGAATAACCTCGATCAAGAGTGTATTCAGATTCCGTCCGAAAGAAGTCCTTCTTCAGGATGAAAAAGGATTAAGCCATAAGGCCTAGATGCTCCACATCAAAACAGCACCTCAGGCTGTGGGCCCGGGTGCTGAAAAAGTAAGGTCCGTTGAGCTTGCCGGGGTTTACTCGGCAACCACCCAGAACTGTTTTTCTTCCTTGACTTCATCCATGATCTGGCGCAGTTCATCCTGGCTGACCTGGCTTCCCTGCTGGCCCACGTCCTGGCCCTGGTCCTGCTTGAATCTGTCTTCTCCGCCCTGGTCGCCCCTGAAGTAGCAGGCGAATTTCACAGAGTTGGCAGAGAGACCTTTTTTCTCTTCAATCTTGCGGGCCACAAGTTCCTGGAACTTCTCCTGGGTGGCCTGGATGTCGATGTTGAAGCGGTTGTCCTGGGTGAAGATGTTCTGTTCATCGAGGTATTTCAGTGTGAGTTGATTGACAGCGGTCATGGTGTCGTCCTCCTGTGTCCGGGTGCAGCATCTCTGTGCAAGACCCGGCGGAAATGTCCTTTCCAGTGTGGATGAAGCCTGTTGTGGTGTAAGTCAAGGATCACACAAAAACCATCTGTATTGACAATATTCGTTTTAACGAATATCCTGATTCCCAGGAGCAGTCCCTGCTTCTGGAGAAACGACCATGCCTGAAACAGCAAAAACCTCTCTTGAGCATCAGACCTATCTGGCACTGGTCCGCACCCTGCAACACCTGCACCAGCAAACCGCCCTGCTCTTCAAAGAAAAGGGCCTCAGTGGTCCACAGTTCAATGTGCTGCGCATCCTGCGGGGTGCAGGCCCTGATGGGGCCACCTGTGGTGAAATCATCCAGCAACTGCTGGACACCAGCAAGGACCCGGATGTCACCCGTCTGCTGGACAATCTGGAAAAGCAGGGCCTGATCCACAGGTCCCGCAGCCAGCAGGACCGCCGGGTGGTGCTCTCCAGCATCACCAAAAAAGGGCTCGACCTTCTGGCACAACTCGATCAGCCTCTGCTGGACCTGCACCAGCAACAGTTCCAGCATCTGGGGCAGGATAAATTGCAACAGCTTTATGACTTGCTGCAGGAGTTGCACCCAGGCCAGTGACTTTTCCCACCCCATTCAACCCACAGCAAATATTCGTTAAAACGAATTTCCTCTCAACAAAGGAGACAGCACATGAACGAGCAAAACCTCCAGCGGTTTCAACTGGCCCTCACCGTCCTGCGTGTCCTGATCGGCATCATCTTCATGGCCCACGGGTACCAGAAGTTCTTCGAGTACACCATCCCCGGAACCACCGGTGCTTTTGGGCAGATGGGTGTGCCTCTGGCAGGTGTGATCGCACCTGTGGTGGCCACCCTTGAACTGGTGGGGGGACTGGCCCTGGTGACCGGATTCCTGACCCGCATCACCGCTGGTCTGCTGGCCCTCAACATGCTGGGTGCCATGGTGCTGGTGCACCTCAAAGGTGGGTTCTTTGCCCCCAACGGCATTGAACTGCCCCTCTCTCTGATGGCTTCCACCGTTGCCCTTGCTCTGGGTGGTGCAGGTGCTTTTGCACTCGATGGCCTGCGGAAACGCGAGCAACAGGTGGTTCGGGCTTAAAACCACCTGGCCCCTTCAGTCCCTCTGCCTCAGGCAGGGGGATTTTGCTTTGCAGGTCTGTGGCAAGGAACCTTACCGTACAGGAGAAATGGTCACAGCTTGACAAAACTAATACTCATAGTTTATAAACTAATTATGTTAGTTAATACACTCACTGCCCCCCTGGAGGCACCCATGAACACCCAATTCCTGAAAACAGACGAAGGCACCCTGGCTTTCGATGACACCGGAGGCCACGGCAAAGTGGTGCTCTGCATCCCTGGCATGGGAGACCTGCGCAGACAGTACCGTTACCTTGCCGCAGATCTGGTCCGTGCTGGACACCGGGTCATCACCCTGGACATTCGAGGACACGGTGAAAGCAGCACAGGATGGTCCGAATACACTGCAGAAGCCGTCACCCGTGATGTTTTTGCACTGCTCGACCACCTGAAGATCGAGCAGGCCAGCATTCTGGGCAATTCCTTTGCTGCACGCTCTGCCATTTACGCGGCATCCCAGCAACCTGAACGCATCCAGAGCATCGTTCTGCTGTGCCCGGTGGTGCGCAACCTGCCCATGCCCTGGTACATGGACCTGATCATCAAAGTGGCCTTCGCCGGACCCTGGAACACCTCCTTCTGGATGATGTACTGGAACAGCCTTTTTACGTCCAGAAAACCCGCAGACCATCAGGCCTACATGGCAAACCTGCGCAGAAACATTGCACAGAAAGGCCAGATGGACGCCCTGAAAGCCTACATGCAGCCCTCAAAGACAGATGCAGAAGCCCTGCTGGGCACCCTGAAAACCCCTGCCCTGGTGGTGATGGGCACAAAAGACCCTGACTTCAAAGACGCAACCCAGGAAGCAAAGACCATCGCAGAGAAACTTCACGCAGACCTGATGCTGGTTGACGGTGCAGGACACTACCCCCACACCGAACGCCCGGAAGAGGTGTCTCCCAGAATTCTGGACTTCCTGAAGCAGGTGAAGTGATGCCCCGCAAAGGACTGGATCGGGAACAGGTGCTGGACGCTGCAGAGCAGATTGCCAATCAGGAAGGCCTGCAGGCTTTGACCATTGCCCGCCTCGCAGCAGCCCTGAACATCAAACCCCCCTCTCTGTACAACCACATCGAAAGCCTGGATCAACTGATTGATGGCCTGACCGTGCGGGGCATGCGCATGATGATCGACCTGACCCGCGACGCTGCGGCAGGAAAATCCTGCAAAGACGCCCTGTGCGCAGTGGCCCACGTTCACAGAAATGCCGCCAGAACCCGTCCAGGCCTGTACACAGCCACCCAGGTCAGTGTGCAGAAATTCGGGCCAGAAGCCCAGGAACTGGCAGGCGTCTACCTGCAGGTGATCCTGTCGGTGCTGCAGGGCTACCACCTTGAAGAAGAACAGGCCTTGCATGCCGTGCGCATCCTCCGTGCCCTCCTCAAAGGCTTCATTGACCTGGAACTCGGAGGAGGATTCGGCATGCCCCTAAAAATCGATGAAACGTTTCAGGTGATGCTCGACACCTTCGATGCTGGCCTGAGACGCACAGGAGGCTGATCACACATGGACTTCAAAGTGCTGAACCTCGCTTTAAGCTTCCTGATCGAACTGGTGATGCTGTGGGCGATGGGCCTCTGGGGATTTCAGATGGGCAGCACTCCCCTGCTGAAATGGCTGCTGGGCATCGGGTTGCCTTTGCTGGTCGCAGTGTTCTGGGGCATGTTCATGGCCCCAAAAGCCCTTTATCCTCTCCCAGATGGCATGCACCTGTTCATGCAGGTTGTGCTGTTTGGACTTGCCGCCCTGGCCCTGATCTTTTCAGGGAAAGTGCAACTGGGAACCGGGTTTGCAGTGGTGGTGGCGGTCAATCTGGCTCTTGCAGCCCTCTGGAAGCAGTGAAAACTACCTCCAGGCCACAATGTTTTCTTCTGGGAACTCAGGAGCCATGATGCCCCAGGAGTCCTCACCATCCACCAGACGCCACTGGTCCGATTCGATCAGGTCAGAGAAGTCCTGAAAGAGCTTTTCCTCAATTTCATGAAGTCGCTCAAATTCCTCTGCCTCAATCAGCGGGTATTTCTGGGCCGTCATGCGCCTGTAGGCCTCAATCTGCCGGGTCAGGTCGGACGCCTCCGGGTCAAAGACCTGCTCAAACTTGCCCCAGTTCCAGGGAAAATCTCCGCCTGTGCGGGTGATGGTGCCGATTTCGAGGTCTCCGTAAAACAGACGGTACATGCAGGCATTCTAAAACGTTTCCCAGACGGATGCGGAAACTGGAACACCAGAGAAGCAAACAGTTTACAGTAGACAGTTCAAGGCAAACCGGAAAAGCTTTTGCCTTCAGGCCCTTTCAGGCAAGTCAGGACAGGCCTGTCCTGCACCTTCTCGCTGTCAACTGTGAACTGTATGCTGTGAACTTCGGAAAACAAAAATCCTCCCCAGGTCAGGGGAGGATAGCGCAGCAAGGAGGGGCGGGGTTACGCCTTCACAGGCAGGATGCCCTTGACGGTGTTCACCACATTTTCGGTGGTGAAGCCGTACTCTTTGAACAGCTGGTCGGCAGGACCGCTGGCCCCGAAGCCCTGCATGGCGATGATGGCTCCGTCCAGACCCACAAACTCGTGCCATCCGAGGGGGCTGGCGGCTTCGATGGCGACGCGCTTCACGCCGGGGTTCAGCACGCTGTTTTTGTAGCTGGCGTCCTGCTCGCGGAAGAGTTCCATGCTGGGCATGGAGACCACTTTGGCTTTCACGCCTTCGGATTCCAGGGCCTCGGCGCTCTTGAGGGCCACGGCCACTTCAGAGCCGCTGGCAATCAGGATGACATCGGGATTCTCCACGTCGCGCACGGGGTAGGCCCCTTTGCGGACCCCTTCGATGTTGCGGGGCAGGATGGGGAGGTTCTGGCGACTGAGGGCCAGTGCGCTGGGACGGGTTCTGTTTTCCAGGGCCACGATCCAGGTTGCGGCGGTTTCGTTGGCGTCTGCAGGACGGAACACCAGCACGTTGGGGGTGGCGCGCAGGGCAGCAAGCTGCTCGACAGGCTGGTGGGTGGGGCCGTCTTCTCCGAGGCCGATGGAGTCGTGGGTCAGCACGAAGATACTGCCAATGCCCATCAGGGCGGCCAGACGCAGGCTGGGTTTCAGGTAGTCGCTGAAGATCAGGAAGGTGCCGCCGTACGCGCGGATGCCGTACAGAGTGATGCCGTTGAGGGCTGCGGCCATGCCGTGTTCGCGCACCCCGAAGTGGATGTTGCGGCCACTGTAGTCGCCCTTCTTGATCCAGTTCACACCTTTCAGTTCGGTGTTGTTGGAGGGGGCCAGGTCGGCACTTCCGCCGATCAGGCCAGGGAACACTTTGGCCAGGGCGTTGAGGGCCTGTCCAGAAGCTGCACGGGTGGCGAGGGGCTTGTCGAAGGTGGGCAGGAGGCTTTCCACATCGGCAGGCAGGTTGCCTTCCAGCACGAGTTTCAGTTCTGCGGCTTCCTGGGGGTACTGCTCAGCGTAACGGGCAAACAGGTCATTCCACTCGCTCTCGAGTTTTGCACCCTGCTCGGTGGCGTTCATGTGGGCTTTGACTTCTTCGGGGATGTAGAAGTCTTCGGTGAACTCCCAGCCCAGGTTGCTCTTGGTCAGTTTGATTTCTTCTGCACCCAGGGGTGCACCGTGGGCGTCGTGGCTGTCGGCTTTGTTGGGGCTACCGTGTCCGATCACCGTGCGCACAGCGATGATGGAGGGCTTGTCGGTGACGGCCTGGGCAGCCTTGATGGCTTCTGCAATTGCAGCAGTGTCGGTGCCGTCTGCAACTTTCTGCACGTGCCAGCCGTAGGCTTCGAAGCGCTTCATGCTGTCATCGGTGAAGGCAATGTCGGTGTGGCCCTCGATGGAGATGCCGTTGTCGTCGTACAGGTAGATCATCTTGCCGAGGCCCAGGTTTCCGGCGAGACCTGCAGCTTCGTGGGAGATGCCTTCCATCAGGTCCCCGTCGGAGACGATGGCGTAGGTGTAGTTGTTGAACAGCTCAAAGCCTTCTCTGTTGTAGCGGGCAGCAAGGTGGGCTTCTGCGAGGGCGAAACCCACGCCAGTGGCGAAACCCTGGCCCAGAGGTCCGGTGGACATTTCCACCCCTGCGGTGTAACCATACTCGGGGTGGCCGGGGGTTTTGCTGTGCAATTGACGGAAGTTTTTGATGTCGTCGAGAGAGAGGTCATATCCGGTCAGGTGCAGCAGGCTGTAAATCAGCATGCTGGCGTGACCTGCACTGAGAATGAAACGGTCGCGGCCCAGCCATTTGGGGTTCTTGGGGTTGTGGCGCAGGAAGTTCTGCCACAGGGTGTAGGCCATGGGGGCCATGCCCATGGGGGCACCGGGGTGACCGGAGTTTGCTTTTTGAACAGCGTCCATCGCCAGTGTGCGGATGGTGTTGATGGATAAAGTTTCGAGGCTCATGGTTTCTATTCTAAAACCATCCGCGTTCAAATTGTGTCATTAACACACAAACAACCGGGGGCAAATTCACAAATTGCGTAGACAGGACACAAAAAGCCACTTTTAATTTGGTGTTTTCTGTACACTAAGGGGGTCAAATGCAGTGCCACAAACAGGAGTGAGCGCTCACATTTGAGGAGGTTTTTCAGAGAGATTCATCCCTCAAATCACCTGGAGATCTGTATGGCTTGAACCCAGAACAAGTTTGAATGGCTGTCCAGAACACCCCACATGTTCCCGGAGTGGAGACACCATCAGCCTTATGCAGGAGGGTTGACCCTTTTGTCTGCTCCCTGCACCCCTTATGCTCAGGTCATGCACCGTCAGCAGATTGATCTTGCAGAAGCCATTGACATCCTGAAAGAGACCCTGCCCAGGCCAGCCTCTGAAACCCTTCCCCTCACACAGGCTGCAGGACGGGTGCTCAGTGCTTCCCTCTCTGCAAAAGTGGACCATCCCAGCGTGGACGACAGCGCAATGGACGGCATCGCCTGCAGGCTTGAGGACAGCCAGAGCACCCCGGTCACCCTGAAACTTATCGGAGAATCCAGAGCAGGAGAGGGTTTCTCTGGTGGGGTTGGAGCAGGGGAATGCGTACGCATCTACACAGGAGCTCCTGTTCCCGCAGGGGCAAATGCCATCTGCAAAGTGGAAGACCTGCAGATCGAAGGAGATCAGGTGACCCTGCTGCACCCTGCCCGCAGCCAGGACATCCGGCACAGAGGGTCTGATTTTCAGGTGGGTCAGGAAGGCCTGCAAAAAGGAGATGTTCTCTCCCCTGCCCGACTCGCCCTTGCCGCCAGTATGGGGTACAGCGAAGTGCCCGTGTACCGGAAACTCCGGGTGGGCATCCTCTCCACCGGAGATGAGGTGATCGAGGCAGGTCAGCCCTTGCAGCCCGGGCAGGTCTACGATTCCAACCGCTACGGCATTTACGCCCTGCTTCTAGAAATGGGGCTGGAGCCTGTGCTGCTTCCCCACGCCACAGACCACATCGATGAGGTCAAAAAGAACCTGCAAAATGCCGACCTGGATGTGCTCCTCACCTCTGGAGGGGTCAGCATGGGGAATTACGACATCGTGCGGGACCTGCTCTTTGGCGAAGGGGAAGTCAAATTCTGGAAGATCAACCTGCGCCCGGGAGGACCTGCCCTGTGTGGGCTCTGGCAGGGCATTCCTGTACTGGGGCTGCCAGGAAATCCTGTCTCTGCCCTGGTGGTCTTCGAGGTGCTGTTCAAACCTGCCATTTTTGCCCTGCTGGGTCGCACCGATGCCCCTCACCGCAAAGTGCGGGCGCGTGCCCTGAATGCCTTCAAAGCTGTTCCCAGAAAGACCGCTTACTGGAGGGCACAACTGAATGCTCAAAACGGCGAACTGGTCGTGCAGGACCTGAATGCTCCTCTCTCCAACATGCTCAGAGGTCTGGCCCACGCCAACGCCCTCGTGGTGGTGGAGCCAGGACAGGCGGTGGAGGCAGGAGGCCTTGCAGAGGTGATCTGGCTGTGACCTTCAAATCAGGAAGAATGGAATGCCTGTTCTGCTGATTCCTGAGGACTTCACAGAGCAGGACTGGTTCAACCTAAGCCATAAGGGATGGGCAACCTTTGAAGTCAGGCACCTTGAGCACATCTATGAAATTGAGTTTTATGATCCTGTTCGGCTGGGCCAGGATCTGGAATCCATGGGCAACTGCCTGATCTTCTCCGGGCTGATCGTCTTGAAAGAAGTTGCCCTTCCAGAGATCCTGAAAGCCCTTGATCTTGCTGAGAAGGAAGGGCTTTTCAAATCCCTGAAACCGATCAGAACTGCAGGGGGATGATCACCCCTCGTCTCGGCTCTTTTTCACCAGTGACCGGTACTCTGGCAGGGCACCTGAATACCCCGACAGGATGCTCAGGGGAACACCCCCTCCAGGGTGCACGGTTCCGCCCACCTGACGGAGGTTTTTCACCCCTTCGATGCTCCAGCCGTACCTGAGTGCCCCCTTCAGGCCATGGGGAGCGCGGCCATACAGTGCTCCCGAGTAGGCCGCTTTTGCATAGTCCTGGGGGGCCATCACGTTGTACTCCCGGATGCTCAGGGGGTAACGCTGTTCCAGCAGTTTGAGGATCTGCTCGGCGTACCCTTCCTTGTTGGGGGTCTCCAAAGGGGGACTGTTCACCATGATGAAGGCTTTTTTGCCTTCGGTGTGCACGTAGATGGTGGGATCTCTGGGCATGCGGTCGGCCTCGATGTCTGCCCATTCCTGGCGGTAATTCTGCGGGAAGATCACCTGATGGCCCAGCGGACGGTCCTCGAACAGGTGGGCCTGCAGGGTGAAACCACTGATGGTCAGTTCTTCCTGCGGAAGCTCCTTGCCCAGTGCCCTGAGGGTGAAGTTGCGGTCCATGCTGCTGACCACCCAGTCGGCCTGAAAGTCTCCTTTGTCGGTCTGAATGCGGGTGACACGGCCCCCCTGCACTTCCATGCCCTGCACTTTCGTGCCGTACACGAATTCCACCCCCCTGAGTTTGAGGGTTTTCTCAAGGCTCTGGGCCACTGCAGCAAAACCACCCTGCACATGCCACACCCCAAGACCGAGTTCCACCCAGGCAATGTTGTGCAGCACCGCAGGGGCCCGGTAAGGGTTTGCTCCCATGTATGTGGCGAACCGCAGGAAGAACGTCTTGAGGTATTTCCCTGCGGGCTCCAGAAGCTGTTCCAGGGTCATGTTGGGTCGGGCTTTCAGACCATGCTTCAGGCCGTACTGCATCAGGGCAGGCATGCCCGGTGGAGGCCCGAACAGGAAGGTGTCCTTTGCCCCGTTGTACATGTCGCGGGCCAGGAAGAGCAGGTCCTGGTAGGTGTCCGCCTCGCTGTAGTTGAGTTCCTGAAAGGTGCGCTCCATGTTGCGGTAAGGCCGGAAGATGCGCCCATCTGCGTACTGGTAGGTGGTGGTCGGGTTGATCTCTTTGAAGGTGGGCGGAACGGCATGCAGGCGGTTGAAGAGTTCCCGGATCACCTCGGGCATGGTGACCACGGTGGGTCCGGTGGGAATGCCATGCCAGCCTTCGGCCTTGCCTCCGACCTGGGTTTTCTGTTCCAGAATTGTGACTTGATGTCCTTCGAGGAGGAGCCGGGTGGCTGCTGCCAGCCCTGAGAATCCTGCTCCGATCACCACGCATTTCATTTTGTTGCTCCTCAGAAACTGCTCTGCCTGTGCGTTTTCCTTTGGTCGGAAAACCGTCGGTGTTTTCTTTTCTGGACAGTCTCTCAGGTCAGCGTACCTGAGCCCTGACCAAGTTTGATCTGCCCTTGCCCTTCATGAATTTAGCAAACATTAACGTGAGTAATGTCGCCCTTTCCAATTGTATTTTTTCTGTAAGGCACGCCAATAAATGGGTAAGGAAAGCAGTGGACTGATGGGTACCGTGAACACCTCAAGCAGGTCTGCTCTTGTGTTCCTTCCCGAGGTGAGGTTGACCACCAGACGCTCTGCAAGCCCCATCCACAACAGGGGCCTGAAAGCAGGCACCAGCAGGGGCAGGGTGTAGGCACTGAGGTGCAGAAATCCCGAAAGCAGCAGGAAGAACACCTTGTTTCCATGAAAAGCCCGCAGGTTCTTGCCGAAACCTTCGAGCACCTCCTGGTACCCGTGGTACATCCGCACGCTGATCAGGTCCTGCCCGAGGGCGAGAGAGAGTTTCCCTCCGTGCTTTTTGATGCGCCGGGCCAGATCCACATCTTCCAGCACGCTTTTTCTGACCCCTGCATGTCCGGAGATGCGCTGGTAGCTCTCTCTCCTGAACACCATCACCTGACCGTTGCCTGCACTGGCTGCCGCAAAAGGAAGCCTGATGAAAAGATAAGGGAAGAAACACAGCAGAACGTCATCAATCAGAGGAACAAGCGCACGTTCTGAAAGGGTGTGGGTTTCCTGCCTGGGGTATACGCTCAGCAGGTCGGCGTGGGATTCCTGCATTCGGGTCAGCACCGCCTTCAGGGAACCTGCGTGCCAGAACACATCTGCGTCGGTGAAGACCAGCAGGTCTCCTCGGGCAGCCAGAGAAAGCTGATGGCAGGCCCAGTTTTTTCCCACCCAGCCTGCAGGAAGGGGGGAACCCGCAATCAATTTCAGTTGCGGATGGTCTTTTTGCAGCCCGCGCACCACTTCAGCGGTTTCATCTTCAGACTGGTCATCAAGCACCAAGACCTCTGTGGCCTGCTGGGAGAGCAGCAGAGGCAGGGTTTTTGAGAGGTTTTCTGCTTCGTTGCGGGCCGGAATCAGCACAGAGACCCTGGGTTTTGCCACAGGTGCTGCACGTTTCAACCTGGGAAAGATCAGGGCATTGATCAGGGCAATGGCCAGTTTGGTCAGCAGAAAAGCGGTGAGGAACCTTTTCACCCCAACCTCAACAGTTTTTTCAGCAGCAGACTGGCCAGGTTCAGGCGTTCAGAGTCGCTGCCCACCCCGCGCATGATCTGCTGGTAACCCGCAAGGGGCGTTTCTGGATCACACACAAGGAGCGCCCCATCCAGTTCTGCAAGCAGACGGTTGATGGCCTCCCCCACTTCCGCTGGAGCACAGGGCACACCCAGAGAAATGTAGGCTTCGGGATGCTGGTGGCCGCGCAGGACCACCCTCAGGGCAACAGGGACCACCTCACAACCCGAATGCCGCGCAAACCACTTCACACCTGGGCGCAGGTCTTTCACAGGGCCTGCAGGACGCATGGCCCCTTCTGGAAAAAGAATCAGTGGGCGTCCACTTTTTAATGCCTGCAGGGCTTCCCGCAGGTTCAGGTGGGAAATCGCCCCAACAGACTTTAAAAAAGGGTACTTCTGCAACTGTCGATCCAGCATGAGCAAAGCTGGCTTTCTGGAGGCATGCCAGCAGAGTTCTCCCATCACGTAGCCATCCCACCAGGAGTGGTGGTTGGGCACCAGCAGCACAGAAGCGGTTTGCAGGGTGCCCCTCAGGTACACGCCCCTCAGGCCTTTTCGTAAGGTGTGACGGATGACGGTTTTGAAGAAGATTTCCAGGAGTGAACCCAAGCCAGCCCTCCCATCAGGGCAAGAGTGACGAATCCCGCAGGATAAATGCCCAGCAGCAGCAGTCCTGTCGGCAGGAAAAGCGCTTCAATGCGGTAAGCCCATGCAAAATCAGAGGTTTTCATTTCAGGAGCGAGTCTTTTCAGCAAAAAGGCCAGGGCCACCCCCACCCCATACCATGCCATGAAGTTCTGCACGGGAACCCCGTAGTAGCCACTCCAGAGTTGCCCCTCCTGCCAGGACCAGTACCCTTCCCGGACCATCAGGGGTTCCAGGCCGAGGTCCCAGGCCACCAGCAGGAGCCCGGTGATCCAGGGATTGCCTTTCGCCAGCAAGTACGCAGAGAGGGTCATGGCCCACCATCCCAGAGGCACAATCAGGGGCACTCCAAAGAGGGTCAGGCCCGGAGGATCATAGGTGTAGTGACCAAAGGGAAAACCTGTCCGGCTGCCAAGCACCTCTACACCCAGCCCAATTCCAAAAGTCAGGGCAAAGAGCAGGAAAGCTTTTTTCCCGACGTTTTCAAAAGCCCACAGCAGGGCCGCCACCGCCAGAGCACCTGTGGAAAGGGTGGCCAGCAGCGGAAAACCATCTGGCCACAGAGGCACCGGAATCTTCAGCAGCGCATAGAGGGCCACAAACAGGGTCCAGGGGCGCACGGACCTTGCCAGCCTGAACCAGCGTTTCAGGGCTTCTGGATGCAGGAAAAGCAGCAGGCCCTGCACCACCAGCAGGTTGGTGATCAGAAAAAAAGTGGCCTCTTCAATGGGCAGCCCAAAAGGTTTGAAGGCAAAAGAGTATTTTGTGCTGATGTCCCAGATGCCAAAAGTGTTGATCGCCAGGGCATCTGTGATCCACAGGTACACGGTGGGCACCATCAATCCCACCCAGAACACCTTCCTGTTGCTTAAAATCAGGTCTCCTCCAAAGGCCCACTGGAAGGCAATCACCGGGCAGGCCCATGCCAGAATCAGGCCCATGTAGTACCCGGCCTCTGTGAACAGCAGACCTGCCCCCAGAAAGCTGAGCGCTCCCCAGAAGAGGGTCCCCCAGATGCGTGCAGACTGGAACCCCAGTTTGGGGCTTCCCCAGCGTCTGAGCAGAAAAAACACCCACAGTCCTGCGATCAGGGGCTGCACCAGAAAGAAAAAGTACTCCTCAATGGGCACGTATCCGATCACCATGCTGACCCGCTCGGGTGGGTACTGCCACACCCCCTTGTAGATCAGGAAGTTGTCCCAGGGGGTGGTGTAAACCAGGGCCAGCAGGGGCAGCAGGAAATAGAAACGGAGTGCCCAGCCGTTCTCGGGGCGATAATGTCCTGCCAGGGGCTGTTTGCGGGTTTCCCTGAGGGTCACCAGCAAGAGCAGGGCCAGCAGGGGCAGGGTGAAAATGAAGTGGTATTCCCAGTACGTCATGCTTTTCCATTCCGCAGGGAAAATCTTCCCTACCAGCGCAACTTGGAGCTCCGTGACAGGTCTTTCAGCAGGGTCCGGGCGGTGTTGCGACCACTTGCTCCCATGATTCCCCCGCCGGGGTGGGTGCTTGCACCTGTCATGTACAGGTTCTTCAGGGTGGGCCAGCGGTACTCACTCGCGCCCAGAAAAGGCCGCAGGGCGAACATCTGGTCGGTGCCCATCTCCAGATGCATCACGTTGCCTCGCCTCAGGCTCAAGTTATCCTGAAGCCAGGCTGGCGATTGTACGAGCTCACCCACAATCTGCTCTCTGGTGCCCGGAGCGTAATGTTCAAAGGCGTTCAGAATGTAATCCCGCGCCTCTTTGGTGCGCTCTGCCCAGCTTCCTGAGGACAGTTCAAAGGGGTAGTACTGCGCCCAGAGCCACAACACCTCACCGTCCGGTGGGGCCAGCGAATCGTCAATGCTGCTGAAACTCATGGCAATGATGGGTGGGTCTCTGGTGGGTTCTCCAGCAAGATATTCTCCGTAGGCCTTCAGGAGTTGCTGCTCATTTTTGATCAGGAGCCCAAGACCGATTCTGGATTCTGGTTCCACATGGTTCAGGTACTTCACTTTTCCTTTGAGGGCCAGACGCAGGATCATGCCGAAACCGTTTCCCACCCTCACTTTTCGGGCAAGCTCTGGAACTTTGTCTTCAGGGAGGGCGTCTACGGTCTGCAGCACATGGGTGCCGCTGACCACAGCTTTGGCGGTGTACACGTCCCCATCTTCCAGACGCACCCCGACCGCCCGATCTCCCTCGGTCAGGATGTCTTTCACGGGTGCACTCAGGAAGATGTGCCCCCCGTAAGCTTCAATGGCGCGCTTGAGGGCCTTCGTCAGGCCTCCGCTGCCCCCTCTCGGGCGAGCCACCCCTCCCACATGGTAGAGCGGGTGCCAGAGCAGGAAAGGGGCACTCATGACCTCGGTGGGTGGAGGTCCAGATTGCGCCGCCATCCAGGTGAGGGGCGCACGCACCCGTTCCTCTGAGAAGTACTCTCTTGCCACATCTCCATAAGGCCGCATGATGTGGGTGAGTTTCTTCTGCCAGTCTTTCTGCATGCCCGAGCCCCACACCAGATGCCTCCCGAGGTCCAGAGGATTGGGTGCGCTGAGAAAGGCCTCATTCACGCTTTTTGCAAAAGGGGTCCAGTCCTGCACGAAACGCTGGTAGGCTTCACCCTGGCCAGGGAAGATCCGGTCCAGTTCCTGTGCAGTGCGGTCCAGATCGCGCCACACAAACCACGGTGTTTCGCCATCTGAGCAGTGAAACAGCGGATCAAGCTCCAGGTAGTGCAGGCCAAACTTTTCGAGTTCCAGTTCCTGCACAATGGGCGTCATGCGGATCAGGATGTGGGCACTCCCCCCATAATCGAAGCGGTAACCACTGACCAGTTCCTCGGTGGACACGGCCCCACCCACCAGGTGCCGCTTCTCGAAAACCGCCACCTTGTAACCTGCACGGGCAGCGTAGGCAGCCGTCACCAGAGCGTTGTGTCCCGCACCCACAATGATCACGTCGTAATCCAAGGCTCCATCCCCCAGTTCCTGTGCGTTCATGCTACCACGTCCAGTTTTCTGCCCTATCAGACGGTGGTTTTGATGGTAGAGCAGCTTACAATACACCTTTCTAAAACCTGAGCCGGAATTGAAGGTTTAATGAACCCCCTCTTGTGACCGCCACAGAAGGTTCAGAAACTGTAACGCTTATCATGGCCTCAGATTCATTGGAACACCCTTGCTGCACACTGGAATGCTCTTGTCCAGTGAGTCTAGATTTTTGTTTTGCAGGAGACCCCCATGAAAAGACTGACTGGCCTGACTGCACTGCTGATCCTCACTGCCTGTTCGCAAACCCCTGGTGGACCGGCCCCCCTGCCTGGTGGTTTCTCGGGAGACCTCCCCAGAGGCGCAGAGACCGTGACGGAAAGTGAATTTCGCTCCCACATCAATGATCCCGGCGCGAAAGTGTTCACGCCCGAACAGGAACAGAAAGAAAAAGAAGCCGCAGCAAAACAGGACGCGGCAAATCAGAAAGCAGTCGAGGATTTCATGGCTGCCCACCCGGAACTGGCCGACCTGAAAATCCTGATTGGCCTTTCCCCCAAACCCACGGACACCGAAGTTCAGAAGCTGCCAGATGGCAACTTTGAACTCAGCACCCCGGACAACAGCAAAAATGACCTGAAGGTCATCACTCTGGGCAAAAAATTCAAGTACGCCGAAGTGGCCCGCAGCCTCGAAAACTTCCCCAGGCAAAGCAACCAGCTGGGCATGTACGAGATGTTCTACCCCAATGTCCCCGAAGCCTACCGCAAACGCCTTGAGCTGCCCACCCCGGAAAGCCTGAAAAACGCAAATGCCCAGACCATCTCCAGCCTGAACCTCAAAATTGGAGACATCTATGCCGATCTGGTGTTCAAGATTCCTGATCCCACCAAACCCATTGGGTGGGTGGAAAAACCCGAAGATGAAGAAGGCTACCTGGATGGCAGCGACCGCACCAACTCGGACGCCAGTTGCTCGGCTTTCAAGGACACTGGCATCTACAAGAACTTTGAGTGGCCCCTCAAGTATTACGCCACCTCCGTGAAAAACCAGGGGCGGCGGGGCAGTTGCGTGGCCTTTGCCATCACCTCAGCCACCGAGCTGCAGCATGCGAAGAAAAACAGTGAATGGGCCAACCTCTCAGAGCAATCCTTCTACAACCGCATCGCCGGGCACTGGCAACCCAGAACCTATGGGGATGGGGCAGACACCA
Organism: Deinococcus cellulosilyticus NBRC 106333 = KACC 11606; assembly: GCF_007990775.1. NCBI lineage: Bacteria > Thermotogati > Deinococcota > Deinococci > Deinococcales > Deinococcaceae > Deinococcus > Deinococcus cellulosilyticus. Next base: position 97,991 of record NZ_BJXB01000021.1, read on the forward strand.
CCTACATCTACAACACCTCCGCAGCAGAGCAGTACAAATTCGCCTACGAAAAAGAGTGGGGCTACAACCCCTCCCTGAGCCGCACCAACATCAAAAATGCCGCCGATGAATTGATCGGGTACAGCAACTCCTGCACCGGATACGCAGACAGCTACTGCTCCAACACGGCTGCACAGAGCAAATTCTGGTGCCTTCCCCTGCTGGGACAGAATTACTGCATGTACCTGCCCAAAATCGTCAATCCTGCCACCCCCAGCATCGTGCCCAAAGGTCAGCTGGAACTGTGGAACCATGAGAAAAAGGACCTCTCCATTGCCTACATGGTCCTGACCCTGGCGTTCGGGAACACGGTGGTGGCCAGCCTGGAAGTCATGCCAAGCTGGGACAACGCCAACAGCAACGGTTTCGCACAGTCCAGGGCCTACGACCTCGACAGTGGGAAGGGCAGCCGTGGTGGGCACGCCGTGAACATCACCGGTTTCATCACCAACGAGAAACTGCAGAGCAAACTGCCCAACGCCACCCCCGGTGACGGTGGAGGCTACTTCATTGTCAAGAACTCCTGGGGAGCCTGCTGGAAAGATGGCGGCTACATTTACATCCCCTTCGATTACATGAAACATTATGGCTACTCGGCCATCCGGGTGCAGGTGGATTGAATTTCAGTTTACAGTTCAAAGTAGACAGTTCACGGCGAGATGGGTGCTGATGAATTTCTATCCCAAACAACCAGGACAGGAAAAAATCCTGTCCTTTTAAATTTTTGACGTTTTGCTGGGTTTTTCTTTTTACTGTGAACCGTTCACAGTTTACAGTGAACCCTTACGCCAGCATGCGGCGCTTGCGGATGTCCAGCATCACCATGCGGTAGGCCTGTGGAGACACCAGATCCCTCAGGGCCTCAAGCGCGTCTTCAATGGTCTCGAAGGTGCTTTCCTCATCGGTTTCGAGGAGCACTTTGCTTTCCTGTGTGATGTAAAAACGAACGTCCATTTCAGGGGTATAGGTGGCGCAGAACAGGCGGCCTTTTGCAGTGGGCAACATGAAATCTTCCATTTGGATGCTCCTTCTGGGTGGGTTGTCGGGAATGCACTTTATCTTACACCCTGGACAGGGAACGGGCAGTGACCAGAATATAGTATTTGCCCGTGACATTCACGCTGTAGCGGTGTTTCTGGAAATACCGCCGGAAAAAAGCCACATCTTTGAAGAGCAGAGACAGTTCTGGCTCACGGTAATTCACCATCCTTGCCCCATAGCTGATTTCTCCCCCGGAGTAACGGCTGTTCGGGAAGGCGAGCAGCCAGTGGCCTCCGAGTTTGATGTGTTTGAGCAAACGCCGGAACACCGGTTCCACCTCAATGTTCGCGCTTTGCAGGGTTCCGATGCTGAGGATCAGGTCAAACGTTCCAAGGTCCTCTGGAAGTGCGTTGATGTCTGCAACCTGAAACCGGTGCTGTGGGAAACGCCCTCTGGCGATGTTCAGGGCACTCTCGCTGTGGTCGAGGCCCAGCACTTCAAAATGGTTTCCGGGATAAGCAAGATCCAGCAACCTGAGCTCTTCCCCACTGTTCACCCCGAGGTCCAGAATGCGGGCCTCTGCAGGAAGATCCAGGCTTCGCAGGGCCTGAATTGCATCCAGCAGAAAATACGGTTCCTCCAGTTTGTGGATGCGCTGAAACTCGCTCTGAGCGCCATATTTTTCGGTGTTGCTGGAAAGGGTGCGGTCCCTCTGGCGTGTCTCTTTCTTCTGGAAGGTGATCTTCAGGAAAGGTCCGTCCCGCTCTGGCACACGCATGTGACAGTCCAGCCGGTCTGCGAGGTCCATCCAGACCCTGAGGGGATGGAAGAGAAAAGTCTGCCCTCCGATCTCCAATTCCTCTCCAGCGTAGTGTCCCAGATAAGGGTCTGGGTCCAGCACACGGAAAGTCACGCTGGAGCTCCGGGAAAGCTGGTCTGTCAACTGGGGGATGGCCTGAAAAAGGGGCACAGCGCTGAAATCCACCTCTGAGTTATACCAGAGGATGAAATCCCTGATTTCTCCTCTGCTGCTTTTGTCCTAGAATATGAGAGAGAAATTAAACAACCCTTTTGGAGGCACTCATGAACGGTCTGGTTTTCAGCGGAGGCGGAATCCACTTCGCCACACACGCAGGCGTGATGGAAGAACTGTACAGCAAGGACCCCGCAGGTCTGTCCTCCTTTCAGGTCATTGTGGGAACTTCCGCTGGCTCGATTTATGGAGGACTGCTTGCGGCAGGCTACACTCCAAAGCAGGTCAGTCTGCTCAGCACCATCCTCTCCCAGCCCCCTTTCGGAGATACCCTCTTCGATGCAGATCCAGGAAGTTTCGCAGCCGCTTTCCTCAAATACGATCTGAATTATGTCAAAGGAGCAGTGCGGGGCTGGAACCTGCTGTCCCTGTTTGAAGCTTTCCTGCACCGCGAAACCGCCCAGAAACTCCAGCAGACCCTGCAATCTGACTCAGACTTTGCTCCTGCAAAATCCCTGCTGGTGGAGCGCTACGAGCTGAACCTCAAAGCTGAGCGCAATGCAGCGTATTACGCCCAGCAGCTGAACTTTGGAGAGATCCCAAAAGACCTCTATGTGGTCAGCACCAACGCCTACACCGGACAGAATGTGGTGTTCACAAAAGTGGGCACCCGCGAAGAGGAATTGAAAAGGGAAAACCGCCTGTGCTTTCCCACCGACTACATCAATCCCAGCAGCAGCATCCAGACCGCCGTGAACCTGCAGGCCATGAAGGTCTCTGCCCAGCCAGACGAACCCGAGCACCTGCACCTGCGCCGCTTCGAGCACCGGGTGTACTGGGAATTTGACCGCAGCCTGTACGGGGAGCAGTTGCCCCTCTCGGTGGCCATCCGGGCCAGCATGAGCATCCCCGGGGTGTTTGAACCCCAGTGGATTCAGAAAACCCTCGAAAAAGGCCAGACCGCCCTTGATCCTTTTGTGGATGGTGGGGTCACCAGCAACTTCGCAGTCAGTGTCGCGATCCACCAGGCCCTCGGGAACTGCCAGGATGTGCTCGGGATCTCCCTGACCAACCTGGGCTACCGCCTGCCTGACCCCCGCGCCACCGACAACGCCATCTCCATCCTGATGCGCAGCTTCGATTACTCCGGTGACGCCATCCTCGACCTGATGCGTGAGGAGGCCGACCTCGACCACAAACGGTTCACCATCATCAACGCCATGAGCCAGCTCGACATTCCCCTCACAGGCGTTTCCCAGCTTCCCAGACTCATCGGAGAAGGCAAAGAAATTGCCCAGCAGTACTGGACCACCGCCACAGCCTTCTTTGCCAGCGAAAACATCCCGGAAATGTTCAAAAACCCCGGCCAGATGATGATCTACCTGTCCGACGCCGCCACCACGGGCTCCCAGGCCTTTGAGAACCTCAAACAGCAGGGCACCAGCCAGCTTCCTGCCCCCACCGAGGCCGATGTCAGCAACCTGTTCGGTGGCCTGCAAAAAGGCGGAGCCTGGATGTGGGTCAGCATCGTGATCATGCTTGCCCTGTGCGGCGCAGTCAGCCTGATCCTCGCTGCCCTCAGAACACTCGGAGGATCAGGCCTCTGGAGCTTGCTCTGGCTGCTCCTGCTCACCGGACTGGCCTACTGGTTGCTCAGGCAGTACGCACTGGGTGTGATTCGCAAGAACAAGACCGTGCAGATCAGGTGAAATTGCGA
>NZ_BJXB01000022.1 GCF_007990775.1 Deinococcus cellulosilyticus NBRC 106333 = KACC 11606
CCTCCAGAACAGCATATTTTGAATGACCTACTTGAATACGTCCAGAACAGTAAAAACACTTACTCAGAACATCGGCCAGAATCCTAATTGTCTATACGAATTTTGGGGAGGAGCAGCACAAAAGAACAGAAAGAAAAGCAACAAAAGGGAGACCACACAGCACAAAAAAGTCCCCCTCTGTAGGGGGACAGTGCAAGAGCATCGAGCACAGGGGGTCAGATGCCAGACAGAATATAAAGCACGTCGCCGTCTTTGACCACGTAATCTTTGCCTTCCGTGCGGACCCAGCCCTTGGACTTGGCATTGGCCCAGCTTCCGGCCTCCACCATTTTGTCCCACTCGATGACTTCTGAACGGATGAAGCCTTTTTCCAGATCGCTGTGGATCTGGCCTGCGGCTCCGGGGGCTTTGGTGCCTTCGCGGATGGTCCAGGCACGCACCTCTTTTTCACCAGATGTAATAAAGGTGATCAGACCCAGGGTTTTGTAGCCCACTTTGACCAGCTGGTCCAGGCCGGACTCCTCGACACCGAGGTCAGCGAGGAACTCTTTTGATTCTTCGGGGCTCATTTCGCTGAGCTCTGCTTCAATCTGGGCGCTGATCTTCACGACCTCTGCCCCTTCTTTGGCAGCGTACTCGCGCACGGCCCTCACCATGTCGTTGTCTTCGGTGAGGAATTCCTCGGACACATTGGCCACATAGATCACAGGCTTGATGGTCATCAGGCCGAAATCTTTGGGCACGGGCATCTCGTATTCGCCAGCACGGGCAGGTTTGCCCTCTTCCAGCACTTTGAGGATGCTCTGGGCCAGGGCCATCAACTCTGCGGAGTCGCGGTCGTTGCTCTTGGCCTTCTTCTTGAGGTTCTCGATGCGCTTTTCCAGACCGTACATGTCGGCGAGGATCAGTTCGGTGTTGATGGTCTCAATGTCATCGATGGGATTGACCTGACCGGCAACGTGCACCACGTTGGGATCTTCAAAGCAGCGGACCACGTGGGCGATGGCGTCCACTTCACGGATGTTGGCGAGGAACTGGTTGCCCAGACCTTCCCCTTTGTGGGCACCCTTCACCAGGCCTGCGATGTCCACGAATTCCACAGCGGTGGGAATGATCGGGGGAACGCGGTCCCCTTTGGTGAACACGTCAGACAGGGCTTTGAGGCGAGGGTCGGGTACAGTCACGATCCCGACGTTCTTGTCGATGGTGGCGAAAGGATAGTTGGCGGCCAGTGCGCCTGCTCTGGTGATGGCATTAAACAGCGTGGACTTTCCGACGTTGGGAAGCCCGACAATTCCAATTCCTAGACCCATTCTTTTTCCTCCTGCTCTATAGATCAGTCAAAGCTGCTCTGTGCACCTGTTTGCCTGTCTCTTGCTTCGCTGGGATCAGCTGAAGCAGCATCTGAATAAGCGTACAGCACAAAAGTCACCCTGACAAATGAAAACCTCATGCAGATTTCCGCTCGCTCTCAGTTCCCTCCTCTACCCTGAGACAACACCTTTGAGAGGAGAACAAAGATGCAAAGCAAAGAAATGCGTGATGTGATTTGCCAGCTTTTGACCGAAATTGTGCGCCTCAGATTCAAAAACCATCAGGCCAAACACCCCCAGATGGCCACAGAGTACGCCGATGACCGCATCCTGGGGAAAGTCAGTGACATGGAAGCCCTGGTGGTTCCCCTGTTTGGTGAAGAAGGGGCCAGGGACATGATTCTGGAAGCCCTTGAGGAAGCGAGAAAAGATTACTCGAACTGAGGTGCGCCCCACAGGGTCATGCACAGTGTTATAACAGTGCATGCCTGCCGAATTGACTTTTCTGGGACATGCCAGTTTCAAAGTGGTCACGCAACACGGGGACACCATTCTGATTGATCCCTGGTTGAGGGACAATCCTGCCTGCCCTCCTGAGCACAAATCCTTTTCTGGCGCAGACCTGATTTTGATCACCCACGGACACGGGGACCACATGGATCTGGAGGTGATCTTTGAGGCTGCCAGAACCGGGACCCGCCTGATTGCTCCGAATCCCATTCGCTGGTTTCTGATGGAGCAGGGCATTGAAGCTTCACTCTTTGAGACCATGAACAAAGGTGGAACGATCAGTGTGATGGACATTGAGATCACCATGACGCAGGCGTTTCATCACGCGCAGGTGAACACCAGAGATGGGGTGGGCTGGTTGCATGAAGGTGTGGGTTACGTGCTGAATCTGGGCAAAAACCGCATCTATGCTGCTGGAGACACCAGCATCTTTGGGGACATGCGCCTGATCGGTGACATCTACAAACCCACACTGGCCCTTCTGCCCATCGGGGATCGCTACACCATGGGTCCTCTGGAGGCTTCCCATGCCATTCGCCTGCTGGGGACCAGACAGGTGGTGCCTTTTCACTATGGAACCATGCCTTCTTTAAGTGGAACGCCAGAAGCCCTGATGGACCTGACCCGTGATATAGAAGGTCTGAGCATTCTGCCTCTGCAGCCCGGTGAGTCTTTGACCCTTTAAACCCACCTGAAACCAGAAAGGACTCCCGCTGAGGAGTCCTTTTGATTTTCCTGAGCGACAAAGTCAGCGAATCAGGGTGCAGACATGTGTGGTCTTTCCTGCAGCCTTGATGTAGACCACCAGGGAAGGATCAAACGTTTTGGTTCCGTAAGCAGAGAACATCTGGGAGAAAGAACCGTCTCCCTCATCCACCCAGTCGTTGTGGCGTTTGAGCAGGGGGTTCTTTTTGGATTTGCCTCCAGCACTGGCATCTGCGCGGTCCATGCTGAATTTGATCAGGGCTTTCTGCAGGTCTCTGGAGCCAAGACTGGAAACATAAGAGGTGATTTTTTCAGAGTTCTCTTTTGCCAGGGCCTGACAGAAAGGGTTCTTCTGGGCTTTGAATTTTCCGGTCTTTTCAAGCTCTTTGAGGATGCTGGCGTTGGTGACGCCTGCAGCCTGGGCCACGGTTCCGAGCAGAAGTGCAACAACAAGAGTGAGTTTTCCCATGCCCCATCATGAAAGAGAGGGTATCCAAAATACAAGAGAGAAGCCCCCACACGGGGACTTCTCTCTGAAATGGCTCTGTTTTGGGGGAGAAAACGGAGGTGGAAACCACCCTACCCACTGCGAAGGTGGGGCACAGAGTCGATGGGTTGCGAACACGAGCAGAACATTCTGAACCCTGCCCACCATCGGGGCCGTGGGTGTTCCCGTGCGCCGTTATTAGTATAACACAAATACCTAATTTTGCCATAGACATAATTAGACTGAGTCAAGACATGGACCCTAACGCTGGGGTTTCACCTCACCCACCTACAGTTTCGCCTCAGGAGGGCAACACTAAGCCTCAAAAAACCAGCTTCATGGCTGCCCAAGGAACCCCTGAAGCAAAGCATTGAATTTTTCTGACTGCTCATCATTGGGAATGGCCCGGGCCATCAGGACATTCAATTTCACTGCTGGCCTCAGGCTCAGGAATTTCTGCGCTCCAGACACAGGGGTATTCACATCATCTGAACCCCAGACGATCATGACGGGTTGCTTCAGGGAAGCCCACTCTTTCTCGATGTTCAGGCTGGAATAATCCGAGATGAAAGAGAACACCGGATAAGCAGCGTTGGGGTCTTTCAGGTTGTTCTGGTAGATCTTCTTGATTTCGGTGGTCACCAGATTCTGGTCCAGATAGACCTGCTGTTTCAGGAAGAAGCTGACACTGAAGCGGCCCCTTAAAAATCCTGCAAGGACATCTCCCAGAGGAGAACCCACCAGCGAATTGTAGAACGCTGTGTTTGGTGGATTGACCAGTTTCTCGATGCCTGTGGGCGACACCAGAACCAGAGAATCGATCAGTTCTGGATCATCGTGGGCGATTTTGATGCTGTAAGCTGCCCCCAGACTGGAAGCCACCACATCCGCTTCTTCCCTGACCACTTCTTTCAGGAAAGCGGTCAGGGTTTTGACATAAAGATCCGCAGTGTAATTCTGTGGCCGGGGCGTGCTGCGACCAAATCCCGGCAGGTCCAGCACGTATACCCGATGGCTCCCCGTAAATTCTGCAGCATTTCTGGTCCACTGGTACCCAGAATTTCCTCCTCCAATCCCGTGAATGAACACCAGGGGAGGTCCTTCGCCTCCCACCTCGTAATACACAGGCTGGTCATTCAGGATCACAGAGCGGCTTTCCTGCAGTCCTGCAATGCGTGGCGATGGAAGCATTCCTGTGGCTCTGGGCGCACAGGAAGAAACAGCCAGTGGAATGAGCAGCAGAAACCCCATGAACATTCGTCTCATGGGGCCATTGTCGGTGAAGGAGAAATCAGCTTCAGAAGCCTGAATTACAGGTCCGTTCTGGAACACACTTCAATTGTGATGTGGCGTAAGAACATCCTCGCCCATGGGGTCTCCCAGGAACTGTTTGAGCAAACCATTGAACTCTACGGATTTTTCATCGTTGGGAATGGCACGGGCGTTGAGCACCTGGGCTTCCATGTCAGGTTTCAGGTCCCGGAAGTTTTGCAAACCCTTCACAGGAGTGTTGATGTCCCGGTCTCCCCAGATCACCACAGTAGGCTGCGTCAGTTCTCGCCACTCTTTGCGGATGTTGAGGTTCAGGTGCCCGGTGATGAAGGCAAAAATCGGATACTGGGCATGAGGGGTCTGCAGGTGCATGTGGTACACGTCCTTGACCCCTTCATTGATCAAATCACGGTCCAGGTAGACCTGCTGGTTCAGGAAGTAGCTGACGCTCATGCGACTGCGGATCAGTCTGGAGAAGAAACTGCCGATGGGGGTCCCGATCAGCTTGTGGTAAAAATCCATGTTTGGAGCTTCCACCAGTTGATCAATGCCTGTGGGGGACACCAGGGCCAGTTTCCTGATCAGGTCAGGATGGTCATGGGCAATGCGGATGGCATAAGCCCCTGCCAGACTGGAAGCCACCACCGTGCAGGGTTCATTGACCACTTCCTTCAGGAAGGATTCAATGGCGGCCAGGTACAGGCCTGCACTGTAATGCTGGGGTCTGGGCGTGCTGCGACCAAATCCAGGCAGATCCAGCACAAACACCCGATGGTCCTTCAGGAACTCAGGAACGTTCTTGACCCACTGGTAACCTGAATTGCCCCCACCGATCCCGTGAATGAACACCACTGGTGGACCTGCACCGCCCACTTCGTAATAAATCTCCTGACCGTTCAGGGTGATTTTTTTGCCCTCTTCCATGCCCGGAATTCTGGGCGTGGGCAGCACGGTGACAATGCGCCTGGGAGCAAAGAGGTACACACCCACTGCCAGCAGGGCAAAAAGGCCGATGGTTTTTCGTACGCTCAGTCTCATGAGATCAGTCTGCGCAGTCTGCGCAGCCTTTTCAGCGGGAAATCTTACCTGAGGGTTTTTTCATCTGGCTCAGGGTTGAAGCCCGTGACTCACTCGATGGTGATGTGCTCAATGCCCTCTGCAATTCTGGGGTACTTGAGGTCCATGCTTTCCAGGGTCTGCACCAGCACAGAGGCAATCAGGTAATTGCGGTACCACTTGCGGTCTGCAGGAATCACATACCAGGGAGCGAAACTGGAACTGGTCTCCGAGAGAATGCGCTCATAGACAGTGGTGTATTCGTCCCAGAGCGCACGCTCTTTCAGGTCGCCGGGGTTGAATTTCCAGTGCTTCTCGGGATCATCAAGGCGTTCCTGCAGGCGTTGCCGCTGTTCTTCTTTGGAGATGTGCAGATAGAACTTGAGGATGCGGGTGCCTGAATCTGCGAGGAGTTCCTCAAAGTGCCTGACATGCCGATAACGTTTGTCAATGACCTCTTTGTCGGCCAGACCGTGCACGGTGGGCACCAGGATGTCTTCATAGTGGCTGCGGTTGAAGATGGTGACCTGCCCTTTGCGGGGAGCAACTGCATGCACACGCCACAAAAAGTCGTGGGCGGCTTCCAGTTCATTGGGCACCTTGAAGGGCACCACGCTGACGCCCAGAGGGTTGAGGCCACTCATCACATGTTTGATGGTGCCGTCTTTGCCTCCTGCATCTCTGGCCTGCAAAATCACCAGCAAACTGCGCTGGTTTTCGGCATAAAGCCGTTCCTGCAGGTCCAGCAGTTTACCCTGCAGTTCCGCCATCAGGGCTTCGGCTTTTTCTTTGGTCAGTTTGCCTTTGTCATCGGTTTTCCAGTCTGCGAGCCGAACATGTTTGGGACGATCAATGCAGTACTTGTCAAAATCCATGTTTTCATTTTAGGTGAAAAGCTGTTGTGCAACTGATTTGTCATGAAAAAGTCAGGTGTGAGAGGAAAATTCTGGATTTTTTGACAGAAAAACCCCTTGCCCATGTCATCAGAAGTTCAAAGAGAAGGACAGGCCATGGACCTGTCCTGACAAAACAAAAAGGTGGGATGTAATTTACAGGGCACCCTCAAGATCAGCAATGATGTCTTGCAGGCTTTCCACGCCCACCGTCATGCGGATCAGGTAAGGGGTCACACCTGCAGCCTGTTTCCCGGCCTCGGTGAGTCTGCCGTGGGTGGTGGTCCAGGGGTGGATGCACAGGGTGCGGGTGTCTCCAAGATTGGCAACCATGCGAATCATCTTCAGGCTTGCAAAGAAACGCTGGGGATCTTCCACCTCGAAGGACATGACGGCCCCGAAGCCATTTTTCAGGTATTTCTGGCCCAGCGCATGGAAAGGGCTGGTTTCCAGACCACTGTAATTTACAGACTTCACGCGGGGGTGATCTTTCAGGAAACGTGCGATCTGCAGGGCGTTGTCGCACTCTTTGAGCATGCGCAGTTCCAGGGTTTCCAGACCCTGCGCGATCATGAAGGCATTGAAAGGACTGAGGGTCATGCCCAGTTGATGCACCCCGATGGAACGCACCTTGCGGGAGAGGGCCTGATCCCCATACTGGGCTTTGAGGTCCTGCAGAACGGGAATGTTGTCGATGTTGCTGCCGTGTTTGACCATGATGCAACCTGCGAGGGCACTGCCGTGACCTCCGGCCCATTTGGTGAGGCTGTGCATGATCATGTCTGCACCGTGCTCGAAAGGGCGACACAGGTAACCCACCCCAGCGAGGGTGTTGTCCACGCAGAAAAGGGCACCATGTTCATGGGCAAGGTCTGCCCAGCCCTTCAGGTCCGCAACATCACCGTTGGGATTGGAGACGGTCTCCACCCACAGCAGGCGGGTGTTTTCACGCATGGCGGCACGGGCCGCTTCTGGGTTGTTGTCCACGATGGTGGAGGTGATGCCCAGGTTGGGCAGCACATTGTTCAGGAGACCTGCTGTACCTCCAAAAACCGCGCTGGAAGCCACAATGTGGTCTCCGGCTTTGCAGGTGGAGAGGAAAGCGGCCATGGTTGCGGCCTGACCACTGGCCATCACCACAGTGGCATCTGCACCTTCAAGGCTGCTCAGGCGCTCTTCTAAAGCCTTGTTGGTCATGTTCTGCATTCGGATGTAGCTGTATCCGGAGTTCTGCTGGAATTCGTCTGCGGCAATGTCCAGTTCGTCGAACTGGTAGGCGGCCGCAGGGTAGATCGGGATGCCCAGAGGCTCGGCGTGGCCTCTCGGGATGCCGACGTGCACGGCTTTGCTGGAGTAGTCTTTCATGTGGTTGCTCCTTCACGCCAGAGGTGAATCGCTCGCTCTAGGGGTTCAAAGGGGGCGCTTCCCTGTGCAAGGTCAGGTTTGCCTCCGCCTTTCCCCCCGGCGTTCTTCAGTATTTCTGCCAGAACCTCTTTAGCGGAAGCCTTTGTGCTAGACGTGACCACCACCCGGCCATCTGGCGTATACGCCACGCACAGCAGATCCGGCTGAGCCACCGCCACCTTGCTGAAGGGTTTGAGCATGTCACTGTCCGCCAGAGGCACCACCTGCACACCCGTTTTCCCTGAAAGCAGGCTGACGGACAGGGCTTCATGGGCCTCTGCGAGTTTGCGTCTGGAGTCCAGAGCCTCTGTTCTGAGGGCCTCCACCCGTTCTGTGAGTTTCTCAATGCCTGTGGAGAAAGAGGTGGCCAGGGTGCGGGCATCCCGGTAGGTCTGGGTGAGTTGCCTGTAAGCCTCGTGTCCGGTCATGAAAAACACACGGGTGAGGCCTCCAGCGACCTTTTCCAGTTTGGTGATGAACACGGCCCCGACTTCGCCGGTGCGGTTCACGTGGGTCCCCCCACAGGCACTGACCTCCCAGTATCCGGTGCGGTCCATGCGGTCCATCACACAGACCAGACGGATGCGGCCTTCCACCTGTGGCGGACGCCTGAGGGGGTATTGCTGCAATTCTGCTCCGGTGACCCAGACGGTGTGAAAAGGCAGGTTGCGGTAGATGGAACGCATCACCACTTCTTCTGCTGCCCGGGCATCTTCTTCGGTGGGGTTTCCAGAAAGGTCCAGGGTGCATTCACTGCTGCGCATGCTGACCGCCTGCACCCGGAATTCTGGGTTCACCCGCAAAAAGGCCTGGGCAAGCAGGTGCTCTCCAGAATGGCGCTGCATGTGCTGGTAACGCAGGCTCCAGTCCACCTCTCCGTGCACGTAGCTGCCCACTTCGGGAATCACATCCCCTTCAATGGTGTGCCAGACCTGCCCGTTTTTCTTCTGCACGTCTGTCACAGAGAGGCGCTGGTCTTCCCAGACAAAGAAGCCCTGGTCGGCATTCTGCCCTCCCGCCTCGGCATAGAAAGCCGTCTGGTCGAGGGCCACACGGTTTCCTTCGGTGTGCGTCACCGTGGCAATGAAACTGGTGCGGTAGGAATCTTCATGAAACAGCAGAACCGTCATGAAGACCAGTGTATCCTCTCCCCTCCTGCAAGTCCCTGACCAGAAAGACACAGGCGGCCCGCAAGCCGCCCGGTGGTGTATACAAGATCAATTTTCGATGATCCAGTAGAAGCCCGGACTGGAGATGGTGGTGAGGTACCAGGTGCTGCCCGACTGGGAAGGCACAATGGCCTGTCCCACGTAGGACTGGTTCACAATGGCAATCTGGTCTCCGTAGCGGATGGTGTCATCGTCGCTGGGGCCCCGTTTGAGTTTGACCACCGTCCAGTTCTGGTTGGGATATCCAGACTTGTAATAGTAAAGGCTGGGGGTGCTCCAGGCCCCAAGCAGGTTGTATGACCCCACAGCAGACTCGGTGGTCTGGAGTTGCACGCTTTGACCGGAGGTGAGCTGTCCGCTTCCTCCGGTGAACACCAGATTCACGGCACTTCCTGACGATCCAATGTGCGGGAAGTACTGGGAGGTGAAACCCAGGTGCTCTTCGGTCATGGTGCTGATGTACATGGAATCCACCGTGCGGAGTTTGAACTGTGCCCCAAAGGTCAGGGGGTTTCCGGTGGCCGGACTTGCCGGGCTGAGGGTCCAGACGTATTCGCTGGTTGCCGTGGTCAGGTAAGTGGTCTGACCGGAGCGCATCAGTTGCTGACCCTGGTACTGGCTGTTCACAAAGTACACCTGCTGCCCGTAGTGGATGGGATCACCAGCGTTTCCTGTGAGCAGGTGGATGGTCCAGTTCTCGTTCTGGTAGCCCGCCTTGTAGTAATACAGGCTGGGGGTGGACCATGCACCAAGAAGGTTGTACTGTCCAACGAGGGCTTCTCCCGTCTGGATCTGCACCACGCTGCCATCGGTGAGCTGTCCAGGGTTGCCAATGATCCTGAGGGGCATTGCAGGATTCTGGTCGTCCACATGGGGGTAGTATTCGCTGGTGACAATCAGCTGTTCTTCGTCTGCAGCGGTGATGGAAACACCCCCCTGTCCCTGGAAGACCACCAGATCGTTGAAGTTCACCACATCGCCCACAGGCAGGCTCTGGGTCTGCAGGCTCTCCTGGTACATGAAATCTGCAGTGGTGGGAGGGTTGGTCATGGTTCCACCCCAGGAAGGGTACTGGTAGTAGGCCACCGAAATGGGATCATCAGGATTGGTGCGGGTGAGGTCAAAAATGGCGTAGCTGTGGTTGAAGTAGCCGTTTGAAGATCCAAGCTGGTACTGGGTGGGGTCCAGGTAGGGGATGTTCGGGTAGTTGACCTTGTAGGGGTCCTCGGCAACCGTTTCCTCGTAGGCACTTGCACCCACCAGACGCCCGGTGGTCAGACCAAACAGACCGGGTTTGTAGAGCACCATGTTGTGCTCATGCCCCCAGAACCATGCGGCCACATTCTGGGCGAAATAAGGCTGGAAGATGCTGAGCAGGTAGTTGTTCAGGTAGGGCGTGTTCCCGTGCGCCACAGTGGAATTGGAAGAGTACAGTTGGTGGTGGGAGAGCAGCACCGTCTTGCCCGAGAAGTTTTTCAGCTTGTCCTGATGCCAGACAATCTCATCGGGTTGCAGGCTGGGGGTGACCACCAGAAGTTCCTCAATGGGGTTGTGGTCCTGGTATCCGGTGTCCATCCCGAGGAATTGCCACAGGCCGTCCTGGGTTCTCAGGCAGAAGAAGCTGGCCTGCTGCTGCCAGCTTGCATCTGCACCGGAATACTTCTGTGGGTTGTTGATGCTGTCGAGCATCGGGTAGAAGCCCTCACCTCTGGCGTAATAGTCATGGTTCCCGGGAATGGTGAACACCGGGAGGCGCTTCCCTGTGACAGCAAAAGCCTGATTGAAGATGTTCTCGAAGTTGGCCGTGCACTCTTCAGGCGTCCCAGAGTAATAGATGTCTCCGAGGTGGATGATCACATCTGGATTGTGCTGCTGGAGCAGGGTCAGAAGCAGATGGTAGGCATCATCCATGCCCGTGCCCCAGTCTCCGAGCAGGGCAATTCTGGCATTGTTGGGAAGCTGGTAGTCAATCACCCCATAGTTGAGGTTGTTTTGCCCCTCCACCTGCCAGGAGCGGTACATGGGATTCAGTGTGCCACCCTGGTAGTAGCTCAGGTAGGTGGTGACGCAGGTCAGCCAGCCCGCGTAATCCTTGGTACTGTATTTGCGGATTTCGGTGTCCAGGGTTTTGGCCTGCGCATCGTTGCCATTGCGAATGGCCTCTGCCAGTTGCAACGCCATGTCCGAGAGGTGGATGTCGGTGGGGTCAATCTTTCCAGCTTCCTGCTGGATGGTGTTCATGGCGTCCTGGTAGGTGATTCTGGGCAGGGCCTGTCCAGTGGTCTGGGCCATCACATGGGCACTGGCAGCACGGACCATCGGGTGGTTGTACACAGGGCTGCTGGTGGAGGGGGCTGCATTTTCTGCACTGTTTGATGCTGCATTCTGCTGGGTCTGCCCCCGAACGTACTGGGCCACTGCAGACTGCCAGAGGGAAGCGCGTGCATCTCTTACGGTGACAATCGGTCTGTTCTGTGCCATGATTTTTCCTGCCTTTCATCGGCAGTCTGGCAGCAGACCCGTTAACCGCTCGTTAACTGAAAAAAGGCCGACAGGCGGCCTCATCAGAAGTCTGGATTCTCAGCCCCTCGCGCGTTCCAGCAGCACCGACTGCGCCAGGGCCAGCACCGCGAGTTCCTGATGCTCTTCAGAGACCTTCTGTTCTGCCTCCATGGTGAAGGAGCGTTCCCAGAAGGAGCGTTTTTTCTTGATGCGGAAAAGCACACGACCAGAGACGTCTTCCACCAGATACACAGGATTGATGAACATTCCGAAAATCCAGCCGATCCCATCGATCTCGCAGAGCAGGCCGTCGAGCAGTTTGATCCAGGGGTTTTCCTCACGGATGCGGAAGATTTCCTTCTGGTTTTGATCGGTCACAGTGTAGCTGATGCGCCAGATGGACCTCAGGCCGTTGGCACGGATGCTTCCCAGGTAGGTCTCGCCTTTGGAGCGCCAGAAGTTGTGCACGGCCCAGAAGCCACTGATGCGGTCTGCCTTCATGCGGTACAACGGAACCGTCTTGTTCACATCCTCGTAAGCCGTGGTGTCTTCACGCAGGGTCAGCAGTTTCTGCTTGATCTGCAACACCAGATCTCCTGAGGCATTTTTCACCTGCAGCTCTGGCGAAAGGGTCACGATACGAAAGGTTGCAGTGAGAGGGTAATTCAGTTTGGAAGTCACCATGAGATCATTCTCCCACTCTGTAATCTGGATTGCAATTTTACCGTGTTTCTAAAGCACAGAAGGGACATGCACAGACATGTCCCTTCGTGAAGCCCAGGGTCTATTTGAGGTTGAAATCGAAATTCTGTTGTGCCCCTTCCACTTCCATAAAGTCGGTGGCACCAGAGTCAGCGTGTCTGGCCCGGATCTTCTGTTTGCCTGCGGGCAGAGGCAGATGATACGTTCCGTCTTCACGGGTCAGGGCATGGAAGAGGGTGTTCTCCCCTTCGAGAGCAACAAGGGCGTTTGCAACAGGCTGCCCGTCCTTCAGCACTTTGCCAGTGAGCACCACCGTGGGCACGGGAGACACGATGAAATTGTAGACGCTCTGCACGTCCGCATTCTCTTCTTTTGCCACCACGGAGCGATCAGGCTCACCATAGCCCTCGTAACCGGAATTTTGCGCTTTGGGGTTCAGGTTTCCATACTTGAACTTCAGCAGGGTGTTCTTGGGCACGCTGATGCTGGTTTTCCAGAATCCAGGCTTTTCAGGGTCCTGCTGCATGGGGTAGGTCACCTGGGAACCTGTGTCAAAGCGGCGCAATTCGATGGGACCGTTGCCCTGGGAACGGGCATCCACGGTGAAGTTCATCTTGACCAGTGCGCTTGCCCCTCCTGCTTTTGCCAGGGCAATGCAGGGATTCTCGGGGTTGCTGTAGGCACCTGCTCCTCGCTCTGCAGTGAGAATGTAGAGGGTTCTGGCAGGAAGTGATCCCACCAGGTTCCCATCCCCGTTCAGGCTGACAGAGAGGCTTTTGCCTGTCAGTTCCGTGAGGGGAGCACTGGCCGCAAAGGTCTTGGAAAGCTCCAGGGGGAGTGCACCCAGATCAATGGGACTGTCCCCGTTGTTCATGACCACCACCAGCGGAGGCTGACCAAGCTGTGAGCGTTTGAAGGCAAAAATGCTGGTGTCTCCGTAAGGCCTGCACACCTCTGCATACCTGCCATTCCTCAGGGCAGGGGTGCTCGCACGAAGCTGATTGAGGGTCATCAGGCGTTTGCTGATGGGGGTGTCCAGTGCACCCTCAAACTTCATGTCCTCACGGTTGCTGCGGCCCAGAGGATAATTGTAGGGGTCTCCTTCTCCTGCAGCAGCCAGTTCGGTGCCGTAATAGACCACAGGGGTCCCACGCAAGGTGTAAATCAGGCTGAGGGCCAGATCCAGACGCTCCACTGCAGCCTGCCCCGTCACCCCGCGCTCTGCGGCCTCAGAGATGAAGCGTTTGACATCGTGGTTGTCGATGAAGGTGCTGAGCCTGCGGGCATCCGGGTAAACACTGTCCTGGGCCAGCACCTCTGCCACGCGGGTGGCGTCTCCCCCTCCTGAGATGCTGTCCTTGATGGCTCCGTACAGACCAAAATCCAGCACCGAAGGCGAACCGAAATTCAGGAATTTGCTGAGGAACACAGGGTTGCCATCAAAAACCTCTCCAACGGTCCAGATTTTCTCAGGGTCTGCCGGGCCTCCAGCAGCAAAGAACTGGGGCCAGTAGGCATCGCTGGAGTGCTTCATGGTGTCCATGCGGATGCCGTCGATGCCCACTTCTTTCACCCAGTAGGACACCGCATCATTGAGCAGCATCTGAACTTCTGGAAGCTCCTGTTTGAGGTCAGGGAGGCCTGCCAGAGGGCAATCCTGGTCCTTGCTGGTGCTGCTGTTGCACTCCGCATCGGTGTGGAAGTACCCGGGGTTGGTCTTTGCCAGGGTGGCCCCGTAACCCATGTGGTTGACCACCATGTCCTGCACCACCTTCAGGCCATTGTCGTGGGCCACTTTGACCAGTTCCTTCAGGTCTTCCAGGGTGCCCAGATGGGGGTCCACTTTGAAGTAATCCTCTGCCCAGTAGCCGTGGTACCCTGCGAACTCACTGCCCGCATTTGGACCTCCAGTAACCGGAACAGGGGGCGTCTGCAGGTACACCGGAGTGATCCAGAGGGCAGAAAAACCCAGTTTCTGGAAGTAGCCTTCTTTGATTTTCTGGATGATGCCCTTAAAGTCACCACCGTGCCAGTTGAGGGGTTGCTGGGGGTTCGCTCCCAGATCATTGGAAGGGTCTCCGTTGGCAAAACGGTCGGTGAGCAGAAAGTAAATGCGGTCGTTGCTGAAGTCAGGGGTCTGGGCAAGTGCAAAACTGGACAGCAGTCCAAGGCTTAAAAGCCAGGTTTTCAATTGTCGCATGACACAAGTATAAGGCAAATTTGGAAGCGATACCAAATTTGAGCAGAAGGGATGGGCTTCGCCTGCAGAAAGCAGAAGGCAAAAGGCAGAAAGCTTGTTCATTCTGCAAGGGCCACAGCAGAGACAAAGTCAATCCAGGCCGTCCAGAAAAGCAGGATGGTTCATCCAGTCTTCCAGAGGGACTTTGCCCTGAATGGAGAGCAGCCTGCAAAACAGGCGGTAAGGTGACCGCACCCGGGACAGGTCAGGAAAGGGCCTGATCCTGCAGTATCCCTGTTTCACCGCACGGGCGGCTTTTCGATCCAGCACATATTCCAGACCGATCAGGTCCAGGGCAGCAGGGGCAATCACGTAAGCTTCCACATCCACCAGACCTGAAAGCTCGCCTTCATGGTGAAGGTACTGGCTCGGGTCCTGATCCAGCATCACCAGACTGGCCTCTGTCACAGGAACATCCTCAAGTTGCGCTCTGGCATGCTCCAGGGCCGCCCTGAATTCCGCAGCAGGATAAAACCGGTCCACCAGCATTTGCATGGTGTCCAGCAAAGCAGCATGAAAATCCTCCAGAGGCTTTTGAACACGCCCTGTTGGATGGCCGCACCATGTAAAAGTCTGTGCGTGAATCCGGGCCATCATCTCTCCGAGTTGCTCCATCACAGTTTCTGGCTGGTCCTCAAAGGAGCAGATGGTGTTGCCATCGAGTTTTTCCAGCACCAGATAAACTTGCCCCTCCACTTCCACTTCACCCCGCACCCTGGGAACCTGCACCCCCTGAATTCCAGACAGCAGGGTCAGCACCTGCCTGAGGTCCTGCAGGGTGCTGGCATCCACCCCACAGAGGTGATGGGCACCCTGCCAGAAGTCAACCTCTGGGATTCCTGCAACAAGACTCCGGCGCAGAACAAATGCACCTGAGGATGTGGTCACTTGCCAGACTTCACTGGCGTGGTCTTCATACCCCGGATGGAGAGGACGCACTCCCAGCACAGGTTCATTCCACAATTGCTTCAGAAAACATCCAGTGTTTAAAGCATCAGACATGATGCCCCATCATGTCATTCCAGAGGTTCAGATGGATGGGAACCAGCATCCCTGTTCAGAAATGGTCGTTCTTGCGTCTGCGGTAAACAGGGGTGCTTGAGGGGGAAGGCTCCTGCTTCTGAAGCACCTGTTTGAGAAACTTCACCACATCCTCAAAAGGCTGCTGGATGCCCAGCAGTTGCCCCAGAGCACTCATGCTGAACAGTGGACCGTAATGGTCCTGGTTGGGATAGCTGATGGCCCACGCCTCTCCCCCCTGTTCCCGGATGCGTTCAGCGAAACGGTGGGCGGTCCCATGGTCGATGTGTGGGGAGAGCATGCCGTGCAGCAACAACACCGGCATGCTCTGGTCCTGTACGAATTCTGCAGCAAAAACATCACGCGAATCCTGTAGGTTTCCAAGCAACAGGGGGTGACCCACCAGTTTGATGTTCTGGTAGAGGCTGTCGTAGGTGCCTGAAATGCAGACCAGCGCCCGGATGACCTGTCGGGTGAGGTGCTGCTGCTGCAGGTAGCGGGGGTCAAAAGCCAGCAAGGTGGCACTGTCTGCCCCTGCCCCGTGCCCCATCACCGCCAGACGGTCTGGTTTGCCTCCATAGGTGTGGATGTTCTGAACCACCCAGTTGACCGCCAGGGCAGCATCTTCCACAAAAGCGGGAAAAACAACTTCGGGATAAAGCCGGTAATTCATGCACACCACCACATGGCCTTGCTGACAGAACTTCTCTGCCAGTGACAGGTAATGCGATTTGTCCCCGGTGTTCCAGCTTCCACCATGAATGAACAGCAAGACAGGTGATTCGCTTTTTCCATGGGGACGGTACACATCCAGCACCTGGCGGTCCAGTGGACCATATGGAAGGTCCTGAAATTGATCTATGCCTTCCAGGTTGCTGAGAGCATTGATCATTTCAGCAATCATGTCCCCGACATCCTTGTTGAGCAAATTGGTGCCTGACAGTTGCAACTGCAGCGCAGAACTGAGCAGGTGACTGGACTCTTCTGGAATGGACCGCTCTGATTGAAAAAGCCGCTGCAGGATCTGTCGGGTGCGTTCAGCGAGGGCCTCATGGTGAAGGCGCTTGCGCAGAGAAACCTCAAAACATCCTGCCATAAAGCGATGCAACTGGTTCTTAACCACGTCCTCCCAGTGGTCCAGCAGGGCAAGGGCTTCAACATTGCGGTACAGCAGGCTGAGCAGGGCCACCTGTTCCAGCAGGACTTCTTCCCAGCGGTGCTGGCTCTCCTGCTGCCGGGCCAGGCTTTTGAGGCGCTCCAGCACCTCCAGGGCCTCTGGGTACTGCTCCAGACGCCAGTGGCACAGGTACTGGATGATCAGGTTTTCCCGCCTTACTGGAGTGTCCTGCAAGTGGTTCAACAGGTTTTCTGCTTGACGGGCACGGCTGAGGGCCAGAGGATATTGAAACAGACGGTAATGGAAACTTGCCTCCACATTGCGCACCCTGGCATGCTCCAGAGAGGTGCTGGCCCAGGACTGCAGGCGCTGCACCATCGACGAGATGCCATTGGAATCCTCCAGCAATCCCTTGATGCGAATGACCTTCTCAAAAGCAGAAAAGGCTTCCGAATCATCATGTTGCTGCTTGAGGAT
Source organism: Deinococcus cellulosilyticus NBRC 106333 = KACC 11606 (assembly GCF_007990775.1). NCBI lineage: Bacteria > Thermotogati > Deinococcota > Deinococci > Deinococcales > Deinococcaceae > Deinococcus > Deinococcus cellulosilyticus. The sequence goes on from NZ_BJXB01000022.1 coordinate 16,867, forward strand.
GTGGGCGGCCTTCTCGTAAAGATCGGCAGCATGACGCAATGCATAATGCTGCTCGGCCTGCTCGGCAGCTTTCAACAGGTGTGGAATGGCCCGGTCAGGTGCAGCTGCCTGCAGCCAGTGGTGTGCAATGCGGCTGGGGTCAACCACAGGCCTGTGCTGCAATGCCTCCGCCACCTGGGTGTGCCACCAGCGCTGGGTCTGTGCTGACATGCTTTCCAGAACGGCTTCCATGTAGATGTTGTACGAGATCTCCCCGTCACGCAACAGCTGTGCATCCTCCAGATCCTGCACCGCCCGGGTCAACTGTGCAGGGGTCAGGGAGAGCAGGGTCTGGGCCAGATCAAGTGAGAAATCCTGCCCTGCCACCACTGCGATCTGCAGCACTGCGCGACTGTTGGTCTCCAGTTGCTGGATGCGGCCCTGAATCAGGGTGTGCACGCGGGGAATCTGCTGCAGAAGCTTCTTGAGATCTGGAGCATCCTGGGGCTCCTTTTGTTTCCATACGCCAATGAGTTCGAGAACCACCATTGGATTGCCCCGGGTGTACCTGAGAATGCTGCGGTACTCATGGTCCTGCAAGTGAAGATTGTGGTTTTCAAACAACAACTGGATGTCATGGCGGCTGAGGGGAGGCAAATGGATCTGGGAAACCTGATCGTGTTGCAACCAGCCACTGACAATGCCCTGCAGGGAAGGGGGCCAGTGCTGCATGCGGTGACACAGCATCATCCATGGATACTGCCTGGCGTCCTGAATGCGTTGCGACACCAGATACACCAGCACTTCCAGCGATCCGAGGTCCATGTGCTGAACATCATCCAGAACCAATACAGCCAGACCCATCTGGTGGAGGTGGCGCAACAGGCGCAACACCACATCATAAAAGTACAGCCGGTACATTTCCTGACCCCGTTCCGTGAAAGGCCCCCCCCGCAGGATGTCCAGGTTTCTGACTTCTGCCAGAATGCTGGCCTGCGAATGCTGTGCCCAGGAAGAATTCACCAGCTGGGCCAGCATCCGTCGCAGGGTCGAAAAAGGCACCAGGGCGTCTCCTGGCTGGCCAGCCACCAGCACTGCCCCCTGGATTTCCCTGAGCAAACGTTCTACCACCCAGGTTTTTCCCATGCGGTCTTCGGCCTGCAGCAGCACCACCCGCTGCTGGTGGTAACAGGACAGCAGCGTCTGCAGGATTTCTGCCCGAACTTCGGGCAGGGCCCTCTCCATGGGGGTGCCCCGTTGCCTCTGCAAGGACGCCACCAGTTGCTCAAATTCCTGATCAGGTTTGACCCCAAGCTCCCTCAGCAATTCCAGATGCCTTCCCCAGCTGTCACGGGCTCCCTGCGGGTCTCCCAGACGCCACTGCAACTGCACTTTCTGCAGATGTGCCTCTTCTGAGTAAGGATTCAACTGCAGCAAATGCTGCACGTATTTCAGTGCAGGTTGCCACCACTGCTGGGCCATCAGTTGCTGGATTTTCTCCTGGAGCTGACCAGTGATCACCTGATGCACCGATTCACGGTATTGAATCAGCCACTCTTCGAAATCAGGACAGTCGTCCAGAACCAGGTCTTCCAGAATTTCACCACGCTGCAATCTCAGGACATCATCAAGTGAGGTGCTGGATGGATTTGCTGTCTGAATCTGCAATTGATGGAGGTCCACAAAGCAGTGTGCAGATGCCCGGTACTCCACATATTCCCCCTGGCTGGAAAACTCAAGGCCCAGATTGGCTTTGTGAATGGAAGACAGGGCTTTTCTCAATGAGGTGCGACCGTCCTGGCTGTTGGGCCAGAACATGCTGGCCAGCCTGTCCCGGCTGTGAGGTTTTTGAGTCAAAACCACGTAACACAGCAGTGCCAGCGTTTTCCGGGTCGGGAAAAGAACTTCACGGTCCTGAAAAATGATTTTGGGAGGCCCCCATAAAAGCAGCTGCACAACAGTCATTTGGGATTTCACACTTTCGGAACGAGAGGTGGGCTACACTTTGCTTGTCCACTTCCAGAGGAAACACATACGAGTTTTTCCTTATGGACATCATCGAATATAAATGAAAAAATGTCAAGATTTATTAAATCCGCTTGACATTGATAAAATAATGCCGCAAATAATACATTTTAAGTTTTTCTAGCGAAAACGGGGGCGTCATATCTTGACGCCCCCGTTTTCTTTACATGAAATAACAATTGGAACATTTCACACTTATGGAACACAGCATGTTTTAAGCTGATTGCCATCAGTCACTCATGCTGCCTGAGCATGATGTTCAGGCCCCAGCACTTTCGCCTCCAGCTTCTCTGGAGCATCAGGCGTTTCAGGAGCCCCATGAAACATCTCAAACACATCCTCACTGCAATGGTCTTGATGGGAACCGCACAGGCGGGAACCACATCATTCAATCTGACTGTGAGCACTGCCGTGCAGAACGAATGCATCTTCACCAACAGTGTGTTCAGCAGCAACCTGGGATTCACCACGTTGACCACCGGCACTGTCCATCTGAATTACAAAGCCACGAGCACCAGTTCCGGTTCAGCCACCGTCTACATCAAATGCACGGCTGGCTCTGCTTTGACCCTGACACCGCCTGCTGGACTGGTCTTGATTGGATCTGAACTCCAGGTATCCGCCTCTGGCTCCTACACCTCAACAGCCAGCAACCACACCAGTGGCAGTGCCGATCAACACACCCTGACCCTCAACGTCACAGCAGCTGCTGGGCAGTGGAATGTCAACGCTGGGACCCACAACGGCACCGTTGTTTTTGGGGTGAGTTACTTATGATACTGCACCTTTCCTCGCTGCACTGCACCAAAGTTTTCCCCTTGCTTCTGGTGGCTGTGTTGCTCAATGCTCAGGCTTCATCCAGCACAGTTCCCATTCAGGCCACAGTGGTCAAAACCTGCACCATGCTCACCCCCAGTGTGCTGATCAACATTCCCAGTTACTCTGCCTCCAGCGCTGCAACCGGCTCGGGTCTTGTGCAGGTGAAATGCACCCAGGGAACCAGCATCAGTTTCAGTGCCATTCCCACTGCCCAGCAAGTCCTGAACCGTGTGCCTGCTGCTGCAGGAGGAACACTGACCATGACCATGACCAACAGCACCACTTTCAGTGCTGCACCTGATGGAGCCCTGATTGGCAAACGGACCTACAACGTCACCATCCCAGCCAATCAATGGCAGGCCCCGGCAGGCAATTACAGCCGCACCTACACCGTGACCATCACTTTCAGTTGATGATCAGCCTCGCTTGTCTCGTTCCGGGCTCCCCGGTGAGAATCAGGACCTTCAGCTCTCGTTATCCAGCTCATCTGGGAAATGCCCAGTGAGAAATCCAGGAGGAACCATGAAGAAGTTTGTACTTATTGCTGCCCTTTCCCTGCTTGGCTCTGCTTTCGCCAGTTCAGTCAACGTGCCTGTTGAAGCCACCGTGAGCAACATCTGCGTTTTTGGCAACGGTGATGAAGTCAATGCCAACAACTCCACCGCTGCCCAGGTGTCCTTCGGGTACGATGCCGTCAACGGTGGTGGCAGCAACGGAAACACTGCTTACACGGTACAGTGCACCAACGGAGCAACCTTCAACACCGACAGCAACGAAGGGGCGACCATCAATTTGTCTGATGGTTTCGAAACCCTGAGCGCCACTGTGGACGAAACCTTCACCCCCAGCATCGGTGGTGGCACAGGGGGCGGTGACAGCTACCTCATGACTGTCGATGTGAGTGCTGCTGCAGGTCAGTGGAGTGTCAACGAAGGCACTTACACTGGCACCATCACCTATACCGTCAGCTACAACTGAACCCAGAGACAAATCCTATCTCCACCGGGGCGTTTTGACGCCCCACCTTTGCATTCTCCAGCTTCGCACACTCCTGCACACTCCGAGAATCCCATGAATAAATCCCTCCTGACCTTTGTGACAGCTGGCCTGATGATGCTCTGTGTGACGGCCAGGGCCGATTGCATCATCCAACTCAACACCCCTGTCCTGCCCGATTATTCGGCCACCCAGGCTTCGGTGGGCAGCCTGAGCTTCGATGTGCTGTGCTCTGGAGACCCCATCAGTTACCAGATGCAGCTTCAGACCAGCAACGGTGCTTTTCAGGGGCTGGATTACCAGGGTCTGCTGTCTTCGGGCAGCAGGACCCTTTTTTACAGCATTTACAACGTGCTGCCAGACCTCGGGGCTGGCGTGGCACCCTCTCCCACGGTCTTCAACAGTTCACGCCATTTTGCATACACCATTGAAATTCCAGCGGGCCAGTGGCAGCCCACTGCTGGTGTTTATCAGGCCACCCTCACCCTCAATCTGATGGTTCAGTGACCGTCCAGTCTTGCTCAATCCGCCTTCTGCAAGGAGCCTCCATGATCAACCGCAAAAGACTTCTCTCGCTTGGGACCCTCAGCATGATTCTGTTCTGGCCGTCCAGTGCCTGGGCCATCAATTTCAGCCTCAATCCGGTGGTGCTGGAGATCAATCCACAGAAACAACTGAACACCCAGACGAAACTGGTGAATCTGGAAGGGGTTCCAGTGGCTTTCACTGTAGAGGTGTTCAAATGGACCCAGCAGAATGGACAGGACGTGTACAGTCCCACAAGGGATGTGCTGGTCAATCCTGTGCAATTCACCCTGGCTCCCAGGGGCAGTCAGGTGATCCGGGTGGGGTTGCGCAAGAAGCCAGATCAGCCGGAACTGACCTACCGGATTTTCATCAAGGAGGTGCCTGCCACCCTTCCCAAAGCCAGCGCCGCTGCTCAGGGTGCTGCCACAGCAACATCGGCCAGCATCACCACCGTGCTGAACATCGGGGTGCCTTTTTATGTCACCGATGCCAGTTCCAGAGCCGACTTGAAAACCTCTGCCCTGCTCAGGGATGGAGTGGTGGTGCTGCAAGCGACCAACCAGGGCAGCCGCCGTGAAGTGATGCGCAACCCCCTGCTGCAAGCAGCGGGCAAAGAGCTGAGGCTCGACTCCAGGGCAGTGTTGGGACAATCTTTCATCACCTATGTGTTGAAAGACCTGCCCGCCAACACCCGTTCTGTGACCCTCACCTACACGGACAATCAGGGAAAGGAACACAGTGAGACACTGGACGTGCAGCAATAAATCTGCTCTGGGCCTCCTGTTGTTGACTGCATTTCTGGCAACCTCTGGAGTTGCACAGGGCCAGGAGCTTTGTGGTCTTCCAGAAGAACTGCTGGATGTGAAGGTCAATGGTCTGAAAAGGGACACGGTGGCGGTGCGCTATGGGCCTCCAGGGGCACTGGTGCCCAGAGACCTGCTGATCCGTCCAGAACAGTTGAACCTGACCAGGGTGGACTGTGAAGGGCAAGCCCTGTTGCTCGTCCCATTTGATCAGGTGGAATATGCGCCAGAAGAGCAGGCCCTCTCTCTGAAATTTGCAGTGGAAAAATACCCTGCTCAGGTTCTTGACGTCCAGGATGCCCGCATCAACTCCTCTCGCAGCCTGACCACCCTTCCTGTGTGGTACCTCGATTTTAATGTCTCTGCCCGCAAGCAGCAAAACCTGTTCTCACAACAGGCCACCGTAGGAGTCAATGTGGCTGTGGACCAGTTGCAAGCCCGTCTGGGAGTCAAAGAGATCTTTCAGAACAATCAGGTTTCGGTTCAGGGCCAGGGACATGTGCATTATCCCCTGTCGCCCCATTGGATGGCTTCAGGACTGTGGAACATGCCAAGGTCAGGACTGAGTCTGCTGTCTGGTGCTTCTGGAAACCTGTTCAGTGGCGTGCAGGTTCAGGGAGGCGAGAAACCCTCTCATTTTCTGGAGCCCATCTCCTTGCTGATCCAGCATCCTTCCTCAGTGGTGGTGCTGGTCGATGGACAGGTCCTGATGGTGAAAGAAGTGGACCCGGGCCCCCTCAAGGTGGAGCATGTGCTTCTCCCAAACGGCAAGGGAACTGTTTCTGTGGTGGTTCAGAATGCCGTGAAGGCCGAGCGTTTTGATTATCCTTACGAAACGCCTGCTGACCTGCTCAGGCCAGGTGCCTACCAGGCACTCTTGTTTGCTGGATGGAATGAAAGCAAGAACGCTCCCCAGGTGGGTGCAACTGCAGCCTATGGTCTTGGTGCAGGCTGGCTGGTGGAAGGTGAAGCTGTATGGGAAGGGCAGCAAACCGCCGAGGCCAGCATCACAGGCCTGTGGAAACAGGATGTGCACCAATTCGGTGTACAGTTGGGTCTCAATCACCAGAAAGACGCAGGGTTCTCCCCTCACCTGAAAAGCAGATACATCTTCAATCAGCAGCCCTGGACCCTGACCGCCCAGTTGGACATGCCTCTTTCTGCTCCTTTCACCCCATTTGTTCAGGCCACTGCAGGATTGCAGCAGGATGCTTTTGGCCTTCAGCTGACTGGACAGTTTGATTCGGCCAGACACCTGGTGTCTGGCCGGCTGCAAGGCAACTGGAACCTGCAGGAAGGCAGCAGTGTCTACGCTTATGTTTCAGCAGACAACAGACAGAATTATCGGGTGGGGCTTGGGGGACGTTTCAAGTTGGACCCCCAGATCACAGGAGCCGTAGAAGTCAACAAAGCCATACCTTCTGGCCCGGTCCAGGCCCAGGCCACCCTGGTTTATCAACCCGATGCCCAGAACACCGTCACCCTGGCAGCAGACCTTCAGCAGGCCACCCTTTCGCACCATTACGATGGTGTGGTGGAAACCGATGTGTCGGTGAGCACCAGACTGGATGCCAGTGCCAGCATCCAGGGCAGCGTCACCCTGGTGGGAGATCAGTTCTACCTCTCCCGGGAGCAGCAGGGATCTGCCATTCTCGTCAAGGTGGGCATCCCCGACATTCCCCTTTACGTCAATGGTCAGCTTGAAGGCAAAACCAACGCGGCAGGTGAGCTGTTGGTCCTGGGCCTCCCCTCCAATCGGGCCATCACCGTGGGGGTCAACCTCAATGACTTGCCTTTCAACATCACCACCGAACAGGAATCCGAAACCGTAACCCTGGGCCAGCAGGGGATGGCGGTGCTGGACTGGACTTCCCGTTTTCAGGTCAGCACCTGGGTGCAGTTTCTCATTCTTGATCAGCCCGTCCGCAATGGCACCCTGAGGGTGGGAGGTTCCACCTATCCTCTGGACGATCAGGGCTGGGGGTTGCTCAATGCTGTCTCTGAAGCAGCATCTGCTGTTCTGGAAACAGAGGATGGACAGACCTGCAACCTGACCCTGGCAAGCCAGCAGGAGCAGTACACCTGTGAAATGGTTTTTGATGATTCAGCCACAGTTCCACCTGTGGAGGAACCTGCAACCACTGGGCCTGCCTCACATCCACCTGTTGCCCCCTGAAAAAGCAGCATGGGCTGCTGCAAAAATTCATGATGTGACACCCTGGCTGATTCTGCACGGTGTCACACATCCTGAGAAACAGACCCTTTATGCTCATGAACATGCCAACCTTACTTGCGTTGTATGCCCACCCGGACGACGAAGCCTTCTCTGGTGGGGTTCTGGCCCACTATGCCAAACTCGGGGTGGATGTTCACCTGATCTGCGCCACCCGGGGTGAGTCGGGAAAGATCACCGATCCTGAACTGACCCACATCACCGATCTGGGGGCCCAGAGGGAACAGGAGTTGCGTGACTCCTGCAAGGCCCTGGGCATCCATGAACCCATTTTCCTGGGTTACCACGATTCTGGACGCTTCGAGCGCACCCAGACCAACAACACTTCTGCTTTCATGCATCAGGAGATCTTTGATGTGGAAGCCAGACTGAAGCCCTACGTGGAGTCCCTGAACCCTGACATCCTGTTGACCTTCGATCCTCACGGCGGATACGGGCACATCGACCACCTGGTGATTCACCGGGCTGTGACGGCCCTGTTTTATTCTTCTGGCACCCCAAAACGCCTGTTTTACAACGTGATGCCTGTGGCTTTCTCAGAGCGCATGGCCCAGACGGGCATCAATCAGAACCTCGATCCGAAAGTGTACGGAGTGAATGACCAGACCATCGCCGTGAAGCTGGATGTCGGCCATGTGATTGCCCAGAAACAGGCATCCATGCAAGCCCACCGCAGCCAGATGGGGGCCAATTCCCGCTTTGCCCAGATGCCCAAAGAGTACCTGGAGCAGATGCAGGAAAGCATGAAAACAGAATATTTCGCTCTGGGTGGGACCCGCACCCCCATTCCCACCTTCCCCCTGAGGGGCCTCTTTGATGGCCTCGGGTACGACATCGACTGACATCAAACTTCTGAACCATGCCTTCCAGCCTGCCTGGAGGGTTTTTTTTGACCAGCTGCCAGCCCCTCTCTCGCCAACAAAATGTTCTGTTGCTGATGCCTGACCGCTGAAGGCTGACCGCTTGTTTCCTGATGCATTCTCATGCACCAAACTGACAGAATGGGCGCATGAGACTTGTGTTGATGGTGGGTGCAGCGCTGATCGCCCCCCTGGCTTCTGCGCAGGACCTCACCACCGGTGAGTGGACCCTGCTGATTTCCGGCAACTTTGGCAAATTTCAGGAACTCATTCCCTCTCCCACCCTGAAAATCCAGGGAAAGCAGCTTTCTGGTTTCTCGGGGTGCAACCGTTACTCCGGGAGCCTCAGCCTGAAAAGCAACCAGATCAAGATTGCTTCGCTGGTCAGCACCAAAATGGCCTGTGAACCCCGTCCCCTGAAAACCGAGCAGGCCTTCATCAAGTCCCTGCAGGGGGCCACCCGTTATCAGGTGAACAACAACACCCTGATCCTGTACACCAAAGGCTCTGGCATGATGGTGTTCACCCGCAATGTGACACCCAAAGTGGAAGCCAAGCTGGCCCCTGGCAAGCCCGAGACCAAAATCGAGGCCAGAACCCTGACCCCTGAAGCCCAGGTGCAGAGTGCAGACACCCAGGTGCTGCTGGTGGGTCCAAAGCGGGTGGATTGCACCGGAGCCGCACCCATGAAATGCCTGCAGGTGAAGACACCAGACAAGAAAGACTGGGAGTTCTTCTACAGTGGCATTGAAGGTTTCAATTACGAGGAGGGGTTCAACTACCGCATCCGGGTAAAAATCGAGGATGTGAAAAATCCCCCTGCAGATGCCAGCAGCAAAAAGTACATCCTGCTGGAAATCCTCGAAAAAACACCTGCGAAATAAACCCTCTGGCCCATCCAGGGCTGAAAAAACTTTCAGATGTCAGAAACCGCCAGAGCAACCCTGGTGGTTTTTCTGTCCCTGTCTGCAATTTCAATATTGATAGTGTAGAGGTGACACTCAGCCATCAGAATCCGGGGCCATAATGGGAACCATGGACTTACACACCATCGAAAACGGCCAGTTGCGCCTGCAGGTGCATGAACGCCTCGGGGCCAGCATTGCAGCACTTCAGTACCGCATCGGGGGCACCTGGCACCCCATCATGCGGGAAGTTTCCGACGACGCCCTGAAAGGCAACATCTCCAGCCCACTCAGCAGTTACTCCCTGGTGCCCTTCTCCAACCGTATCCCTGAAGGCAAATTCACCTTCAAGGGGAAACAGCACCAGCTCATGACCAACACCAAGGAGCACACCACCATTCACGGGGACGTGCGCAACCGCCCTCACCGCCTGCAGGAGGCCACCCTCACCCGTCTGGTGTTCGGGTTTGACTCCCGGGAGCACACCGATCTGGAAGCCTTCAACTATCCTTTCCCCCTCACCCTGAAGACCACCTTTGAGTTGACGGGCAACACCCTGATCCAGACCCTGGAGATCACCAATGTCGGAGATGAGGAAATGCCCATCGGTTTTGGGATTCACCCTTATTTCGTGCGTTCCTTTGCTGGCTCTGGAGATGCCGTACTGCAGTTCGAAGTGGATGGCGTCTACAGGACCGACAGCACCAACATCCCAAAAGAAGGCAAACAGCCCCTGCCTGCAGATCTGGATTTCAGTGGTGGCGCAGCGCTGGGAGACCGCAAATTTGACACCGTTTTTGGTGGGTTTGCAGGAAACCTCAAGGTCAGCTATCCAGGCACCCCTTACAACCTGACCCTGCAGGCCGACCCGGTGTTCCAGCACCTGATTCTCTTCACTGCCCCCGATGGAACCATGGCCCTGGAACCCGTGACCAACTGCACCAATGCCTTCAATCTGCATGAAGAGGGGGTCAAAGACACCGGTTTCCTGAGCTTGCTCCCCGGAAACAGCATTTCTGGCAGCATCCAGTTCACGCTTGGCGAATAACTTTTGCTTTGTTTGAACAACCACCTGCCAGTGCTGGCAGGTGGTTTTGCATGAGAGTCTCTCAGAAAAAGTGACAAATCCGTCACAAGTGCTCAGCTCAACTTCAATTATTCTGGGTGCAAATCCATATGCATCTGGAGGTCAAGCTGATCCTTGTTTTTTGATGTCCATCCAGAATCCATCACATCATGCTCACGAGGTTTATATATGAAAAAACTCTTCTATATGCTGCTGGTGCCCGCACTGGCGTCCTGTGGTTTTCAGATGCCAGAGATGGACAGAAATGCCTGGCTGGCTTTCAACCAGGATTACAAAGACCTGTCCTACAATAAGGACCGCACTCCTGCCCAGCGTTTCTTTGATGTGGATTTTGTTGAGACCGCAGATGTGCATCTGGACACCGACCCGGCCACCATCAACAACCAGAACCTGCAGTTGATGGATCTTGCCACCCAGCAAGCCATCCCCATGACCTTTTCCATGCATGAGTATCCCGATGGAATGGGAGGCATTCGCGGAAAATACATCAAGTTGAAAGCTTCACAGGTGCTGAAGTACAACCATGCTTACCGTCTGATCGCCCATAAAGGCATCAAGACCCGTAAGGGCAATGCCATGACCAGCGAGGAGATCTATGATTTCCAGACGGAAAAAGAACCTCTGCAGTTGCTTGTTTTAAATGAGGGTTTCGATCCTGAAAGCAAAACCTATCAAATCACCCTCAAAAACAACAGTGCGTTTTCCAGTTCAGGACTCATCTTCAACAAAGTCTGCGATGCACCTGCCCGTCGGGCGTACCACGCTTATGTGAAGGAATGGGCTGCTGGAGCAACGGCAACGGTCATCCTGAAGTTGATTGAAGGTTCCATTCAGGACAACACGGCTCCAACAGAATGCCGACCATTAAAAGCTTACGATTTCTTTGCCGAACGAGAAATTCTGGTGAATCCATGAAAAAACTGTTGTTGATGCTGCCCCTCCTGATGGTGGCCTGCAATCGAACAGAACGTCCTTATGATGCTGCGGTCCTTCCTTCACATGTGATTTTTGTTTCGCAGCAGGACACCTGGAACATGGAGTACACCACGAAAGTGATTGTCAATGACCGTCAGACCGTCACCCTGAAGCTGGACATTCCATCCAGAATCGATGCCAGCAACCTGTCCAGCAAATTCAACCTGAAGTACCTTGCCGACACCCTGCAGATTCCACTGCAGGTGTCCCACAAAGAATACGTTTCTGTCAGGGACAATCAGGTTCATACCCTCATCACTGTCAAAACCACCCAGCCACTGAACTTTGAAAAAGGACAGTACGACACGGATTTCCATGTGCAACCCATTCCCGCAGCAGACGGCAAGAAACGAACCCTTGCCCTGGAATATGGTCTTGAGCTTGTCAAGGCCAGTGAGGTGTTGAAAGGAGAGAACCTCAAGCTTTTTCCTGGGGACACCCCTGAGCTTTCTGCCACCATCAAGAACCCCTCTGCTGCTGTGGTCCCTGCTTTTGTGGTGCGTGGAAGCTGCCATGAGGATGAGAACATGGCCACCTTCTATCAAGCCATTCCAGAAATCCCAGCAGGAGGATCTGTTCAGGTGAACCTGAAATTCCGCAATGGAGAAAAAACCCTCAGTGCCGCTACAGATTGCAACATCTGGGGTGCCCGCCTGGATCAGGCCATTGCCATTGAGTGATCCTTTTTCAGCAGCTCCTGTCCATTGTTCTTGATCAAGGAGTACACATGATCCACAAAAAGCTTCACCCTTTCATGATTCTGTCTCTCGCTCTGACCTTTTCCTCTTGCAGCACGACCTACGTGAACCCCACCAAAGACCCTGATCCAGGACCTCCAGTGGTGGATGTGGTTGCAGATTCGAAATTTTTTCTGAACCCTGTGTCAGGGACAGGGGCCCACACCAGCCTTCATGATATCGATTTTGTCGCCCAGTTGCGTTTCAGCGAGACCATGAACATCGGCACGGTTGAAAAAAGCATCCTGCTGCTGGACAGCCAGAATCAGGTTGTGCCTCTGAAACTGACCTACAAGAGTGACCTGTACAATTACCGGGCCAGCACCAGCGTGGAAGTGAAACCTCAGAAACCTCTGGCTTACAACCAGACTTATCAGCTGAAAGTCCTGAAAACAGCAGAGGACATCACCGGACAGGCCCTCGTTCAGGAAAAGCAGATGGATTTCACCACCGAAAAAGCGCCAGTGCAATTGCGGATTGAAAAGTCTGTTTATGCCTTTGGTGCTGGTGAACCCACCTATACCCTGACCCTGAAGAATGTTGCGGCTGATCCTGCCCAGAAGGTCCATTTGTGGACCCGTTGCGAGAACAGTTTCTCCCAGGTGGAATTCAGGTTCTATCTTCCTCAACTTGCTTCACAGGCTTCGATGGTCCTCACAGCGGAAGTGTTTGGTGGACAGAACATCGGGGGAGCAAAACAGGTGGTTTGCAAAACCCAGGCTCTGGCAGAAAGCCAGGACCGTGAAGTCTGGTTGCTGGAGTGAATCATGAAACATTTTCTGATGCTTTCTGCACTGCTGGGGCTTCTGTCGGCCTGCTCGATGGGCTCACCCACGCCACCTCCCCCGGCCATCAATGAGCCTGGACCTCCAGAGGCGTGGATCTACCCTCACAACCTCCATGCCTTCAACGGGGTGGATCATCTGGATCTGGATGAAGATCCCATTCTTGATTTCAATGTCCTCTTCAATGAGGAGATGGACAAAAATTCTGTGGTCAGCAGTGTCTCCATCACAGATGATGCAGGACATCTGGTGCCTTTTGATTTCACGCTCACCTCGGCCCGCATCGATGGTGAAGGACCTTATGCGCTCCTGATTCCAATGGTTCTCAATGCAAGAAGCAAAGCCCCTTTGAAGTACGGGACCCATTACACCATCGCAGTGAAGCGCACCGCCAGAGACATCACAGGAGAGAACCTCAAGGAAGAGGTGTCAGCAGATCTGTGGACAGCGGTTGCTCCCTACCGACTGAAGGTGGAGCAACTGGCTCTGGCTGCAGGAGACCCTCCAGTGTTGCAGGTGAAGGTCACCAATCTGGCGGCCCCGGTGAAAAGCCTGATGCTTCACGCCTCCTGTGCCCGCAATGTGGTCACAACGTCCTTTTACCGTTACTTTGCTGCCCTTGACTCAGGGGAATCGAGACAGGTCAACATGACGTACAGTTCTGGAAAGCAGGATGTGGCTCCTGACCTCCAGTGCGCGGTTCAGGGAGAGGTGCTGGATCAGTTTGCCAGGGTTTACATTGAATGAGTCAGCTTTACAATTGTAAACTTTATTCACATTTTATTTGACATTTGATAATTTTTGGGGTACATTGTTTTTCACTTATGAGTCAGGAGTCCCCCAACCAGGAGTACAAAGCCTACATTCCCGCAAACCGGTGGTTCATCATCGATTCCACCCTGCGGGAAGGTGAACAATTTGCCCGTGCCAGCTTCACCAGCGACGACAAAGTCGAGGTCGCAAAAGCACTGGACACCTTCGGTGTGGAATTCATCGAAGTGACCACCCCCATGGTCAACGATCAGGCCGCAAAAGACGCCACCCGACTGGTGAACCTGGGCCTGAACGCCAAGATCATCACCCACGTGCGCTGCGCCATGGAAGACGCCAGACGGGCCATTGACACTGGCGTGCACGGCCTGGACCTCCTGTTCGGAACCTCCAGCTACCTGCGTGAATTCTCCCACGGCAAGAGCATCGACCAGATCATCGATCAGGCCAGAGAAGTCATCCAGTACGTCAAGTCTCAGGGCGTGCAGGTGCGTTTCTCCGCCGAGGACACCTTCAGAAGCGAAGAGGAAGACCTCCTGAGGGTGTACAAGGCTGTGGACGAAATTGGTGTCAACCGGGTTGGACTGGCAGACACCGTGGGTGTGGCCACCCCCAGGCAAGTGTACTCTCTGGTGCGCGAGGTGCGTAAAGCCGTGAAATGCGACATTGAATTCCACGGCCACAACGACACCGGATGCGCTGTCTCCAACGCCTATGAAGCTGTCGAGGCCGGAGCCACCCACATTGACACCACCATTCTGGGCATCGGGGAGCGCAACGGCATCACCCCCATGGGCGGATTCCTGGCCCGCATGTTCACCTTCGATCCCCAGGGTCTGATCGACAAGTACAACCTGGAAATGCTCCCCGAGCTCGACAACATGATTGCTCGCATGGTGGGCCTGCCCATTCCCTGGAACAACTACCTGACTGGAGAATTCGCCTACAACCACAAGGCCGGGATGCACCTGAAAGCCATCTACCTCAACCCCGGCGCTTACGAGGCCATTCCCCCGGAAGTCTTCGGGGTGGGCCGCCGCATTCAGGCCGGCAGCAAACTGACTGGCAAGCACGCCATTGCCTTCAAAGCCCGCGAACTCGGCCTGCACTTCGGGGAGCACCAGCTCCGGGACATCACCGACCACATCAAGGCCCTCGCAGACAACGGCGACCTCGACGACGAGCACATTGCCGACATCCTGAAAAGCTGGGTGCTGGCGTAAGTTTACAGTCAACAGTTTACAGTTGACAGTTCGCATTGGCTCAGGCTTGCGCAAGTGCCTCCCGCTGTGAACTGTTCACTGTGAACTGTCAACTTTTTGATGACATGGACAGATGATCCACGTCCCAGAGGACCCAATGCCCCAGACTTACATCTATACCGTCTACAACGATTACCCCAGTGCCACAGGTGGGAAGGTCATTGCCGTGTGCGAGGAGGCCCTGGAAGCGGAGTTCCAGGCCATTGCAAAGCAGAATGCTGCCAAATATGGTGCGCCCATCACGGCATTCATCACCGAATACGCACAGGACCATGTGAGCCTGCGCTTCTTCAATGCCCAGAAGGAAAAAGGCGACTCTGACTCGGGTGCGATTGTGGCCCTGGCCCACCTGAAGGAACGTGGAGAAATCGACAAAACCGTGCAGTTGAACATGCAAGAAGTGATGCAGGCCCGACTGCAACACGGCATGTACCACATCCTGCAGGGAGATGCAAAAGCCTGGGAGGTTCCCGTGGACCTCGACCACGTGTGCGAGGCCCTGCAAATCGACCATTCCGATCTGGACCAGCGGTACCCCATCATGGCCGCAAGCACCAGCAGACCCAATCTGGTGGTCCCCCTGACCGCTGAGGGTCTGAGAAGTGCCAAACCCAATCTGGAACTGGTCACGGACCTCAACAATGCCACTGGCACCAGAGGGTTGATTTTTGTGTGCCTGGAGGGAGAAATCAGCTTCAGGTACACCGCCCCCCTCAAGAACATTGTGGAAGACAACGCCGCGAGCAACACTTATGCAACACTCTGCGGATACTTATCAAAAGTGGGTATGCTGGAAGATGGAGCGCAGCGCCTGAGCGTCACGCAAGCCGTCGCCATCAAAAAACCCTCCAGACTCAGTGCAAGCTTCACCGTAGAGAACGGCGAGGCAAGAGACATCTGGGTGGGCGGACTGGTCACCCGGCAGGAAGTGCTGGACCTGACCACCGACGAAGAAGAGGAGTGAGGAAAGAGAACCATGAAACCCCAGACCATGGCTGAAAAAATCCTCTCCCAGCGCAGCGGCAAGACCGTGTATGCGGGAGACCTCGCAGTTGTCGAGGTGGATGAAGTGATGATCGTGGATTCCATTGCCGAATCGGTGATCAAAGTGCTGGACCGGGAACTCGAAACCACCCCCAAATTCCCGGAACGGGTGTCCATCGTGATCGACCACGTGGCCCCGGCCAGCAGTGTGAATGTGGCCAAGAGCCATCAGGTGGCCCGTGAATATGCTGCCCGCACTGGGGTCAAGCTCTTTGATGTGGGTCGCGGCATCTGCCACCAGGTGCTGATGGAAGAAGGTCTGGCCTTCCCTGGAGCCATCGTGCTCGGAAGCGACAGCCACAGCACCACTTATGGCGCAGTGGCTGCTTTCGGGACTGGAATGGGAGCGACGGACATTGCTCTGGCTGCGGCCAGTGGCAAAACCTGGCTGAAAGTCCCCGAGTCCGTGAAAGTCACCCTGACCGGAGAACTCAATGCTGGTGTGACGGCCAAAGACGTGGCTCTGGAAATGATCCGCGTGCTGACCGCAGACGGTGGCACCTACATGAGCATCGAAATCCACGCTGGAGACCGCTTCACCAGAGGCGAACGCATGACCCTGGCGAACCTCTGCGTGGAAGCAGGAGCAAAAGCAGGTCTGGTTGTTCCTGGCGGCGAAATCCTCACGGATTACGGTTACACCGTTCCTGAGTGGGTCTACCCCGATGAAGGCGCACGCTATGTCACGGACATCACCATCGACCTGAGCACCCTCACCCCCCGCATGAGCGTCCCGAGCTACGTGGACAACGTGGAGGAAGTGACCACCCTGCGTGGCACAAAGGTGGATCAGGTGTTCATCGGGACCTGCACCAACGGGCGTCTGGAAGACCTGCACGCCGCAGCAGACATCCTGAAGGGTCGCAAGGTGGCCCCTGGCCTTCGCCTTCTGGTGATCCCTGCCAGCAGTGAGGTGCTGGAGCAAGCCACTGCGGATGGAACCCTGTTGACCCTGATCCGTTCTGGCGCAACCCTGAGCACTCCGGGCTGTGGTCCCTGCATGGGCCGTCACCAGGGCGTACTGGCCCCCGGAGAAGTCTGCGTGAGCACTTCAAACCGCAACTTCATCGGGCGCATGGGGGACAAGGACGCCAAGATTTATCTGGCCTCCCCTGCTGTTGCTGCAGCCACTGCAGTGATGGGCGTGATTTCACTCCCTGAAGACTTGCCGGTGATAGCGTAAACAGGACTGGAAAACATGACCACCATTGCAACTGTCTTCTTTCAAAAAGATTCTGAGATTGATCTTCAGGAGCTTGTGAAGCGTTTGCAAGCCTCAGCTTTCTTCGAAAACTGTCCCATCACATTGCAGGATCAACAGATTCGTGTTCAACTTCCTGCAACTGTTCTGGGGGTCTATCATGCCACTGACAAGTATGTCTCTGAAGAAGCACCAGAAATTGCAGAATGGTTTAAAGACAAGCTGACCCAGACTGAATACGACCTGGTGTTTCACAGCAATCATCGTGTCGAAATTGCCATTGAAGAAGAAATGGTGATGGATTGTTTCAATGAATGGCTGGTTTGTTCAGAGATTGTGAGTGAATTGGCACCTTCGGTGGCCCTTCAGGTCAACATGGGGGAGGTGTTGTGGACCCCATCCATGTTTCAGGAGGATGCCATGTCTGAAAACCAGAGTCTGAACGAGGCCTTTTCTTTCAAATGCCCTGCCTGCGGTGAAGAGGTCGAAGTCCCTGACCCCACCAAGAAACGCGTCGAATGCCCTGGATGTGGGGTCACCTGGAACCTGGATGACCTGATGGGCTGGTTCACAGAAGAGGAGTAAATGATGTCCAGAATCTGGAAATTTGGAGATTCCATCAACACCGACGACATCCTGCCCGGAAAGTATGCCCCTTTCATGGTTGGAGAGGATGTCTTTCACAAGTACGCCTTCTCGCACTTCCGTCCCGAGTTTGCCGGACAGGTCAAGCCTGGTGACCTGCTGGTGGGGGGGCGCAACTGGGGTCTTGGGTCCAGCCGTGAGTATGCCCCGATGGCCCTCAAGAAACTGCAAATCGGTGGGATCATTGCCCACAGCTTTGCCCGCATCCACTACCGCAACCTGCTGAACCTGGGCATTCCCGCTTTCGAGGCCCCTGAGATTGCCGATGCCCTGCAAGATGGGGACGAGGTGACCCTGGACCTTGCCACCGGAGTCCTGACCCGCAACGGTGAGGTGTTCCAGCTTCCCCCACCCCCCGCTTTCCTGACCGAAGCCCTCAAAGAAGGCAGCATCCTGCAGTACTACCGCAAGTACCAGAAGTTCCCCGGCGAGGAATAAGGGTTAAGATGAACGGGATGTATCAAGCTTTCTGTGAAGCCTGTGGCGAAGAACTCCTGTTCACCGAACAAGACCTGAGAGAGTTTCAGGACGGTGACATCATCACCTGCGACTGCTGTCACACCGATCTGGAAATCGTGAAGACCGATGAAGGCCTGGAGTTGCACCGTCACGTCTGGATGACCACCTGCCCCAAGTGCAGCGAGGAATTCGAACTGACCGAGGAGATGCTTCAGAAAAGCCTAGCCCAATGTCCCCACTGCAAATACAAATTTGCTCTAGAGTGGGAGGAGTAAAAGTCCGTGAGGTTTTCCTCACAACCACCATGAACCTGTGAGGTTCAAAGGAGAGAAACATGGCAACTGTAAGCTTTGAATGCCCCGAATGCGGCGGAACCATCGAACTGAACAACCCTGAGCTTGGCGAACTGGTCATCTGTGACGAGTGCGGCGCAGAACTGGAAGTCACCAGCCTGGAGCCCCCGGTTCTCAGCCTTGCTCCTCAGGAAGCCGAAGACTGGGGCGAGTGAAGCGCACCGGGATTGGTTCTGTTGACTGCTCAAAAATGGTTCTTTTTTTGAAGAACACTTTCTGGCACAATGAGAACACTCGGACAGGTGTCCGAAATACACAAAATCCCAGTGTCCTGAACCGCACTTGATCCCCACCGTTGACCAGACTTGCTGTTCAACTTTTCGCCCCGGGTGCCTGAGCAGGCTTCGGGGCTTTGTTCTGACTGCTGAAGCAGACTTTTCGAGAGGAAAAAATGGCCGATTTCGCAATCATCTACGACCGTGTGCGCCCCGACGAGAAAATGCTTTTTGATGCCCTGGATGAACTTGGCATTGAATATGACAAGGTGTACGCACCCCAGCTGAAACTCACTTTCGGTGAGGGTCAGGTGCCCTGGAAAGCCGCCATCGAACGCTGTGTGAGCCAGTCCAGAGGCCACGCCATCACCCGCGCTCTGGAGGGCTTCGGGGTGAAAGTGGTGAATCCCAGTCATGTGATCGAGATGTGCGGGGACAAACTCGCCACCAACGCACGTCTGGCCGCTGCAGGCATTCCCACCCCAAAAACCGGAGTGGCTTTCACTGCAGAGAGCGCCCTGGAACTGATCGAAGAATTCGGTTACCCCGTGGTCATGAAACCCACCGTGGGAAGCTGGGGCCGCATGGTCTCCAAGATCAACGACCGTGATGCCGCAGAGGCCATCATCGAGCACAAAGAAGTGCTGGGCGGCTACCAGCACCAGATTTTCTACATTCAGGAACTGGTGAAAAAGCCCGAGCGTGACATCCGCGCCTTCGTGATTGGGGATCAGTGCATCGGGGCCATCTACCGCTCCAGTGAACACTGGATCACCAACACCGCCCGTGGTGGCAAGGCCTCCAAGTGCGAAGTCACCCCCGAGCTGAACGATCTGGCCGTGCGTGCTGCAAAAGCCGTGGAGGGCGAAATCGTGGCCATTGACCTCGTGGAAGACCCCGAGCGTGGCCTCCTGGTCATCGAGATCAACCACACCATGGAATTCAAGAACAGCGTGTCCACCACTGGCGTGAACATCCCTAAACTGATGGCTGAGTACACGCTGCAGTACACGAAGTAAGAATGTATAGGGGCGCAGCGTGCTGAGGGACCAAAACGCGGTCCCTCGTATAGCACAAGACGCGTACTGCGCCCTCTCCAAAGGACCCCCATGCTGGACCCGAGACTCATCAAAAACCTGCGCCTGTTTTCCTCCAGAGAGGATCTGGAGCTGTACCTGGATTTTGTCGGGGAACTGCTCAGCAGGCTGGAGCTTGAAAACAGGGACCCCAGGTTTCACGTCAATCCAGTGTCGGGAAGTTCTTTTGCTCTGCCTTTCACCATCAACAACCGCTACATCTGCAGGATGATCAAGAAGTCTGGGCTTTATGGGGTTCAGACCCTCCATGCAGGACTGGATTTTATTCAGGACTGGGAGGTTCTGGCCCGGCCCAGCAAGTGGGCTTTCTCTCAGAGGAACCATGACCTGCCTGATTGCCCTCCCAGCATGATGTTTTACCCCATGCCTCTGTTCAGGGACCACAAAGAGCAGATTGTGGAGGAGCTGGTCACCATCGCGAAACGTGAACTGGCGGTGGCCAGAGCAACCCCCATGCGAAAAGTGCACAGTTCAGACGTTTATCTGCTGATGACCGATCCAGATTTCAGGGAAGACATCCTCTCTGGAATGGAGTGGACATGACCCTGAAGGACCTTGCTCAAGCCATCCAGCAGGAATTTGCGCTTCACGCCGATCCTGCGACCCGCGTGCTGGACATCACCAGCGAGGCAGGAGAACTTGCCAAAGCGGTCCTGAAAAGCACGCAGTACGGCAGCAGACCGTTTACCGTGACGGACAACTTCAGGGAAGAATTGGGTGACACCCTTTTTGCTTTACTGGTGCTCTGTGCCGAAACAGGCGTTGATCCCGATGAGGCACTGGAGCAGGTGAGGCAAAAGCTCAGAATCCGACTGCAACAGAAGCAGGATCTGGGGTCCGGGCAATAGTCAAAACAACCACGACAACAAAAGCGCCTGAGGGCCGCTTCGCAATCAAGAATCCACAGCAGCACAAACTCAAGGAGAAGTGACATGAGCAAACTCAAAGTTGGAATTGTTGGCGGGTCCGGTTACGCAGGGGGCGAGTTCCTGCGTCTGGCCCTCGGTCACCCGAATCTGGAAGTCACCCAGGTCACCAGTGAGCGCAACGCTGGAGATCCCATCACCTTCGTGCATCCCAACCTGCGTGGGCGCACAAATTTGAAATTCCGCCGCATGGCCGATCTGGAGCCTGTGGATGTGCTGGTTCTGGCCCTGCCCCACGGCAATGCAGCCAAGCGTTTCAGCCAGTTTGCAGGTCTGGCAGACACCATCATCGACCTGTCTGCAGACTTCCGCATCAAGGACCTGGACCTCTACAAGAAGTACTATGACGAGGACCACCCGGCCCCTGACCTGATTGACCAGTGGGTTTACGGCAACCCCGAGCTGCACCGCGAAGAACTGAAGGGTGCAAAACGCATTGCCTGCGCGGGTTGCTTTGCCACCAGTGCCATTCTGGCCCTTTACCCCCTGCTGAAACTGGGTGTGCCCCAGCCCAAAGACATCATCGTGACGGGTCTGGTGGGCTCCAGTGCTGCAGGTGCAAGTGCCACCGATGCCAGTCACCACCCTGAGCGGGACAACAGCTACCGTGTGTACTCCGCCACCGGGCACCGCCACTACGCCGAGCTGCATCAGGAGCTTCCCGGCAACTTCCCCATTCACCTGACGGCCATTGCCGGTCCTCATGTGCGTGGCATCCTGACCACTGCCCAGTTGTGGATTCCCGATGGTTACAGCGAGCGTGACGTGTGGGGCGCTTTCCGCGAAGTGTACGGCAGCGAGCCTTTCATCCGCATCGTGAAGGTCCGCAAGGGCATCCACCGCTACCCCGATCCCAAACTGGTTTCTGGCACCAACTACTGCGACATCGGCTTCGAGATCGATCAGGACTCTGGTCGCGTGGTGGTCATGAGCGCCATCGACAACCTCGTGAAAGGCACGGCAGGTCACGCCATCCAGTCCCTGAACATCGCCCAGGGCTGGGAGGAGACGCTGGGTCTGGAGTTTGCGGGGTTGCATCCTTAAATTGCCGAGGGCCGAGAGCCCAGAGCCGAGGGCAAAAACAAAATCAGCCACATCTGTTAAGCACCCTTGCAAATGCAGGGGTGCTTTTTCTCTGGTACATTTGCGGCATGGATCAAGCTGTAGGAGAAGATTTGGCAGGGAAATGGGTAACTTGTCATCAGATTGGCATTTATGATTTTGCTTTGACCAAGGGGAAAAAATACCAGGTTTTAAAAGTGAAAGAGGACCTGAGAGAAATCAGACTCCGAGGCGACAACCAGCGGCATCGCTGGTACCCCACCTGGTATTTTGACCTCTCCGGAGGTGATGTACCCATCCTTAAAAAAATCACAGTGGACGATCCCATCGATGATCCTTTCTGTGATTATGTCGAAGTGACTTTGACACTCTCAGATGGCAATCGGCGCTGGTGCGTCTGTGCCACACCCTCTTATTTTCAGCGGTACATTGAGGATGGCATTCAGGCCAAAGAGGTTGGAGAGGGAGAAAATCGCAGGGTGGCTTTGCAGCTTCTTGGCGCTCCAAAGTTTGCCCCTGGAGGCAAAACCTTTCTGCATTTCAACATTCCCCATCTGGTGATGTTCTCCGAGCTTTCCGAAGCGACCATCTGGACAGCCATGAAGCACATGGACGATCAGGGAGAACTGGAAGCTTCGTCGGTGCCCTATAGCCATGCACGAATGGAAAATGATCTGGAGAATGAATAAAAAGTCCTTGCCCCTTCGACAAGGACTTTTCTGCTGATGGGTTTTGTTTCTCTGGGGCTGGAAAAATTCTGCTGTGATCTGTTCCCTTTTCAGCCCTCGGCTCTGGGCTCTCGGCCCTCGGCGGGCCGCAGGCCCATCATTACCGTTTAATCATCCGTTTCACAGGCCCCGATGAGCTCCGCACGATCAGTTCAGTGGGGAGCAGACCATGTCCAGCAGGACGGTTTTCCAGCAGGTCCAGAAGCATTCTGGCTGCAGTGTGACCCACGTCGCGGATGGGTTGTTTGACGGTGGTGAGGGCAGGTCTGAAAACCTGGGCAATTTCCAGGTCGTCGAATCCGGTCACGCTCACGTCGTAGGGGACACGGAGCCCGGCGTCTTCCAGAGCATAGATCGCACCCACAGCCATTTCATCGCTGGCCGAAGCAATCGCAGTGAATTCGATGCCTTTTTCCAGGGCCTGACGCACAGCCCGGTATCCGCCCAGTTCGCTGAATCCACCGTCCAGAATCAGGTCAGGATCTTCTTCGATGTTGTGGTCGGCGAGGGTCTGGTGGTAGGCTTCGAGCCTGTCAAAAGTGGTCTGGCCGATGGGGCTTCCGGTGAGGTGGGCAATGCGGGTGTGCCCCAGTTTGACGAGGTGCAGCACCGAGCTCTGCATGCCTTTGAAGTTGTCCACGTCCACCCAGGGGGTGTCCTGATCGATCAGGCGACCAATCACCACATGGGGGATGCCTTTTTCTTTGAGCTGTTCCAGGCGGGTGTCGTGCAGCCTGAGGCCCGGGAAGATGAAGGCCTGCACCTTGCTGGGGTCGGCCTGGGAGGGTTCAAGGACACGGGCCGTGTAGCCGTGTTGCATCAGGACTTCCTGCACGGCGTCCATGATGATGGCGTAATAAGGGCTGTTGGAGGCGTGGCTGGAAAAGGGGGCCACCGCGACAAGGCCACGGGTGCCTCTGGCGAGTTTGCGGGCTCCGGCATCTGGAACGTATCCAAGCTGGCGAACCACTTCCAGCACCTGTTTGCGGGTCTGTTCATTGACATCTGCCCGGTTGTTGAGCACGCGGGAGACGGTTCCGATGGACACGCCAGCGATGCGGGCCACTTCGTTGATGGTGATTTTGCTCATGAAGACGCACCTTTCTGGGTCAGCGGCTGTGGCTGTCAGAGAATGGCAGGGCAGCGTTTACGCTTACAGCTGGAAACCGCCTGCACTTTTCATCCGATTTTGGCTGTTTCCATTATAGGGGGTCTGTGGAATTCCATGCAGTGTTGGCAGGTTTTCCACCCTGCCCTATTTTGCAGGCTGATGGCGCTCCTGTCATCGGTGACAACACCTATTCGGAAAACTTTTCCGCAAGTTGTGCACAATTTACGGAAATTTACGGAAAGGGCTGATTTTGCGCAATGTGCGCGGAAAAGATCAAGCTGTAAACGCAAACAACGTCTCGGCATGCCCACCCCGTTACACTTCCGTAAGAAAACAGTAGACTTGAAGAGACCTCATGGAACGACGCCTCAAACATCTTGTGGTTCTCTCTGGTGCTGGCATCTCTGCAGAAAGTGGACTCTCCACCTTCCGCGATTTCAATGGGCTGTGGCACCATTACCGGGTGGAAGAAGTCGCCTCGCTGGATGCCTGGAAGAAGCACCCGAAGCTGGTGCTGGAGTTCTACAACGAGCGGCGAAGGCAGGCCATCGAAGCGAAACCCAACGCCGGGCACCAGGCCCTGGCCATGCTGGAGCAGCACTATCAGGTCACCATCATCACCCAGAATGTGGACCACCTGCATGAGCAGGCAGGGTCCAGTTCGGTGGTGCACCTGCATGGAGAACTGTTTAAAGCCCGGTCCACCCTGGACCCTGAACTGGTGTACCAGCTTCAGGGAACAGAGCTCAACTGGGGAGACACCTGTGAACAGGGTTCACAGCTGAGGCCGCACATCGTCTGGTTCGGGGAGGAAGTTTCGCAGTTCAAACACGCTGCCCATCTGGTGCGACAGGCGGACATCTTCATTGTGGTGGGAACCTCGCTGGCGGTTTATCCTGCGTCCTCTCTGCTGCACCATGTCCCGGAAGACACCCCCAAGTACATCATTGACCCCAGAAGACCCGAGTTGCCCAGAATTCCAAACGTGTCTTTCATTCAGGCGGTGGCCAGCCGGGGATTGCCGCAACTCGCCAGAGAGTTGATTGCTCTGGAAAGCCTGGCCCGCTGAACCATGCGCAGCCTGAGATTTGGGCTGTGCTGTGCATTGCTTGGCGCACTTTCTGCGTGGCTGGGATTGAAATTTTTCCCCACACAGGCAGGCTTTATTGCTGCCCCCACTGCACGTGAAATGGTCGTCTGGAGTGCTGCTGGTGTGCTGGGTGTGCTTGGAGCCGTCTGGTCTTTATCAGGGGTGCGCAAAAGCAGTCTCCTCGAAGGCATCCTGCTCGCCCTGATCGGTGTGCCCCTGGTCAGCCTGATTTCTCTGCTCTTCTGGTGGGGACCTGAACCGTACACCTTCAGCACAGCCTGGGTGCTGGGCTGGGACATGCTGCTGAAGACCTGGTGGCTGCTGATCCTGATGGGTCTGGGTGCCCACTGGCTCAGACGGATGATCTGACCATCAGCTGCTGTTTTCTGTGGCACACTGGAGGATCACTTCGCTGAGCACCTTGCCTCCCTGCTGAATCTGGGGCAGGGAGAGTCCACCATAGCCCAGCATCAGACCATTGAGGGGCACATTCTGGGCGTAATAGCGGTCTGGAGGCTCCACCAGCACTTTTCTGGCCGCACACTGCCGCTGAACCTCGCGGTAGGGGATGTGGTCTGGAAGCTGCAGGAAACCATGCAAGCCTGCATCGATCCCAATCAGGCGACAGAGCCCTGCAGTTTCCTTGAGGGCTTCTTTCAGGGCCTGCCGTTTCTGGGCATAGACTTTACGCATGCTGCGGATGTGGCGGTCCAGCATCCCACGGCGCAGGAGTTCCAGCATGGCGGTCTGCAGCACGTGCGAGTGCTGGTAATCGGTCAGTTGCCTGAGCACCTTCACCCGATCAATCAGGGCAGGCGGAGCAACGATATAGCCCAACCTCAGGGCTGGTGTGAGGACTTTGGAGAGGGTCCCGATGTAAGCCACCAGTCCATGGTGGTCCATGGACGCCAGTGCAGGCAGAGGAGCATCAAAACGAAACTCACTCTCGTAATCGTCTTCAATGATCAGGGCGTCGTGCTGTGCGGCAAAATGCAGCAGGGCCTCCCTGCGGGGCAAAGACATGCGGTACCCCAGAGGAAACTGGTGGCTGGGCGTGGTGTAGATCAGCACCGGAGGAGGGTCATCCGGGAGGCTCTGTACCCGCAGGCCATCTTCATCCACCTCTGTGGGAACCACAGTGGCCTCATGGTGCCGAAAAACCTCGCGGGCCAGTGGAAATCCGGGTTCCTCGAAAGCCACCTGGTCTCCCCTCTCAAGGGTCACCTGCGCAATCAGGTTGAGCGCATGGATGGTGCCGGAGGTGATCATCACATCTGCAGCAGTGCAGGCAATGCCTCTGGATCTGCGCACAAAAAGGGCCACCTGTTCCCGCAATTCCAGTTCTCCCTGGGCATCCTGATAATCGGCAGGAAAGGCCGTCTGACCCACAGCCCGCCACAGCACTTTCCAGTCGTCTTTGCTGAGTGCCTCCAGGCTGGGCAGCCCTGCGCGGAATTCAATGGTGCCCTCCACAATGGGCCGGGTCACAGGCAACTCCAGTGGAGGTTTCTGCATCCAGCGGGGAGACCTTTGCATGGCAGGCATTCCAGCAGTGCGGGAGGTCACCTCTGGGTTCACAAAGGTTCCTGAGCCCTGCCGGGAGACCAGCAAGCCTTCAGCGAGCAGTTCCTCGAAAGCAGCAATCACAGTGTTGCGGGTTACTCCATAAACCTGCGCGAGGTCACGGGTGGAAGGGAGGCGCATTCCAGCAGGCAATTTGCCTTGCAGGATCTGGTTGCGGAGCTGTTCGCGGATCTGCTGACCCAGCGGAATTTTCTGGTGACGCTCTAAAGAGAGCTGGAGGTCGCGTGGCACACGATGATTCTAACAGTCCCTTCTTGAAGCAGACACAGACCTGACTGTTGCAAGAAATTCATGCTTTCTTAAGCGTGAAGGAAATGTGAGCAAGTCTTACGCTCTGGATTTCCCCCAGATTCTAATTTGAAGAAGAGGAGGATTTTATGCGTCATGGATGCCTTTTGGGTGTGATTTTGCTGGTGCTTGGGATCGGACAGGCTGCTGCAGAGACAGAGCTGTTCACCCTGAATGTAAAGAACCACTGTGAGAACAGCATGGACATTTTCATCGATGGAGCCTATGTGGGGACTGTGGAGCAGGAAGGGCAGTTCGCCATCATGTCGGGTGAACACATGCTTTATGCCAGAAACACCATTGAATATGCAGATGCCACAGTGGTGGCAGATCAGGATTACGACTGGATGCTGTGCCACTGAGGCTTCAACCGAAATATTCATTGAAGTGCTCCCCGGCGTTACCCGGGGAGTAACCTTTTAAACGGTAGAAATACAGACATCAAATTTAACATTTGAAAAGTTTAGACTTGAAATTCTTTACAGATGTATGCCATACTCAGGGCATGATCATCGTGAAGGTTGGCGGTTCTTTAGGCATCGACTATGACGCGCTGTGCAGGGACATTGCAGCGCTGTACAAAGCAGGGGAAAAACTGATCCTGGTGCACGGCGGCAGCGCCGAAACCAACAGGGTGGCCGAGGCCCTCGGGCATCCTCCCCGTTTCATCACGTCTCCAAGTGGCTACACCAGCCGTTTCACGGACCGTGAGACCATCGAAATCTTCGAAATGGTGTACTGCGGCAAGATGAACAAGGGCATTGTCGAGCGCCTGCAACGTCTGGGCGTCAATGCTGTGGGCCTCAGCGGTCTGGATGGCCGGGTCTTTGAAGGCAAGCACAAAGACAGCGTGCGCAGCGTGGAAAACGGCAAGGTCAAACTCCTGCGCGGAGACCACACCGGCACCGTCGAGAAGGTCAACACCCACCTGATCGAGCTCCTGCTGGACAACGGTTACTTGCCTGTCCTGACCCCTCCGGCCAGCAGCTATGAAGGGGTGGCCATCAACGTGGACGGAGACCGTGCTGCCGCAGCATTGGCCACGGCCCTCAAAGCCCACACCCTGATGATGCTCTCCAACGTCCCTGGCCTGCTGCGCGAGTACCCCAACGAAGACAGCCTGATTCCCTTCATTCCTGCCACCGATGTGGAGTCCTACATGGGCTTTGCCCAGGACCGCATGAAGAAGAAAGTCCTCGGTGCCGCAGAAGCTGTGGCCGGAGGCGTGGGCCGCGTGATCTTCGGAGATGCCCGCATTGAGAACCCTGTCTCTGCAGCCCTTTCTGGCAAAGGCACCGTGGTGGCAGACAAGGCCAACGCAGCAGACTGAACCTGACCTCTCTCTGGTGCAGTTCCCAAAGGAACTGCACTTTTTGCTGCACCTGGCTTCATGCGCAAAACAGGACAGGACCGTATCATAAAGACATGAAAAAAGCCCTGATCACCTTGCTGCTCCTGTGTGCCCCTGTTGCCTTTGCCCAGACGGCAGCTGAACTCGTGGTGGTGACGGCCATCGCCTCCACGCTGGACAGCAGTGTTTCTCTGCCCAGAGGAACCTACAAATACACCAACCCCCAGACAGCCCAGAAATTTGCACAGAACCTGGGTGCAGATGCCAGCAAGTATCAGAATTACGAAATGTACGTGGCCACGGGCATCATTGCAAAGCTGGCTCCGGGCTTTGTACAACAGCTGGAAACCAACTTTGCAGCTGCAGGTTATTTCAAAGCTTCAAGCAGCAGCAATGCCACCACCACCCGCAGCGAGTTCAGCAACGACGAAGGCAAAACCCTGCTGCTGTTCACCGTCTACCAGAAAGACACCGTGTATTTCCTGGTGGGCCGCAAGAAATAAGCCACACAGCCAACTGACACCATCAACCCAACTGTTTTACCCTGAGACATGACACGACCACAGATCATGCCAGGAACACATGTCTTTCTGAGCAGGCTGCGACCGGAAGACCTGCACACCATTTACCAGCACATCAATCAGGCTGAGTATGCCACCTATGGAGATGGATATGCTCAGCCTTTTGCATTGGAAACCCTGGAACAACGGCATGCCCAGCGCCTGAAAGATCCCCATCGGGTGGACTTCGGTATTTTCTTGCAGGAGTCCGAGACCCTGATTGGAAGGGTTTTCCTGCACAACATTTCCTTGCATCACCAAACGGCCACCCTGGGAATAGGAATTTTCCGAACAGACCTGCTGGGAAAAGGCCACGGTACAGAAGCCACCCGCCTGATGGTGGAGTATGGCATGTTCCATCTGAACCTCTACAACATCGATCTGCTGGTGTTCTCAGACAACATGCGGGCCATCCGGGCCTACCAGAAGGTGGGTTTCCGCATTCTGGGAGAGCGTCGGGGCAGTGCTGTGCTGGGAGGCCGCCGCATCAACGACACCTGGATGGACATCACCCGCGACGAGGTGGACCTGGGGCACCTCAGGGAGCGCTATTTTGGGGTAACGCCATGAACCCTGTGCTGTTTCGTGGAAAGAAAGTCATGCTGGGGGTTCTGGAACGCACAGACATTCCTGACATTGCCTCTCACTTCCAGAATCCTGGCATGACCCTGTACATGTATGGTTACGGAAAAACCTTCTCGCTGGAGGAGGAATACCAGTGGTATGACAGCACCATCAGCAATCCAGACAATGTGACCTTTGGCATCCTGACGCTGGAAGGCACCGTGATGGGAAGCTGTTCGCTGTTTGACATCAACCACCGCATGGGGACCGCCACCTTTGGCATCTGCATCTGGAAACCTGACTTCTGGAGCAAGGGTTATGGCACCGAGGCCACCCGGTTGATGGTGGAGTACGGCATGTTTCACCTCAACCTCTACAACATTGATCTGACTGTATATTCATTCAACCCCCGTGGCATTCAGGCTTACCTGAAAGCAGGCTTCCGCGAGGTGGGCCGCCGCAGGGGGGCCGCCCTGCTGGGCCATGAACGTTTTGACAGGGTCTGGATGGAGATCACCCGCGACGAGGTGGACCTCAGTGGCATGCGTGCAATGGTGCCTCTGCTGGAAAGTGGTCCCAGGGACTGAAGCAAAATGGTACTGTTCAAAAGGGCTGCTGATCGGCAAAATGGAGCATGTTCCCTGAGAACAGCGTCCTTGCAGCAATGCAAAGAACATCAGGAACAGACCCAGACAGCAAACGCATATTTATGCTGAAACCCTGACAGCTGAAACGCTAGAAGTTTCAGCCTGAACCCGACCATCACCCTTTAAAATAGAGGCAAGAAGGAGAAGCACATGACTGCAACCACCCCCAACTGGCTGGAACTGGAACAGAAATACGACAGCGGCGTGTACAACAAGCACCAGGTCGTGATGGTCAAAGGCAAAAACGCCACCGTCTGGGACAGCGAAGGCAACGAATACATCGACTGCGTCGGTGGTTATGGTGTCGCCAACATCGGCCACTGCAATGAGGACGTGGTGGAGGCCATCAAACAGCAGGCAGAAACCCTGCTGGTGATGCCCCAGACCCTCCCCAACGACAAGCGCGCCGAGTTCCTGGAAGAACTGGTGAGCGTGCTGCCCGAGGGCATGAACCGCATCTTCCTGTGCTCCACCGGCACCGAAGCCATGGAAGCTGCCAAGAAGTTCGCCATCACCGCAACGAATGGCCGCACCAAATTCATCGCCATGAAACGGGGTTTCTCCGGTCGTACTCTGGGCGCACTGGCCTTCACCTGGGAACCCAAGTACCGCGAGCCCTTCAAGGGCGTGATGGACCAGAACGTGGAATTCATCACCTACGGTGACATTGAGGCCCTGAAAGCCGCCATCGACGAGAACACCGCTGCCGTGATCATGGAGCCTGTGCAGGGTGAGGGTGGTGTGCGTCCTGGTGCAGTGGAGTTCATCCAGGCTGCCCGTCAACTGACAAAAGAGAAAGGTGCCCTTCTCATTCTGGACGAGATCCAGACCGGCTTTTGCCGCACCGGAAAAATGTTTGCCTGTGAGCACTCAGGTGTGGTGCCAGACGGCATGACCCTCGCCAAAGCCATGGCAGGGGGCGTGCCCATCGGAGCCTTCGCCATGAATGCCGAAGTGGCCGACAGGATGCCCAAAGGCGGACACGGCACCACTTTTGGAGGAAACCCTCTGGCCATGGCTGCAGGTGTCGCTGCCATCCGCTTCATGAAGAAGAACCAGCTCTGGAAGCAGGCCGAGGAAAAGGGCAATTACTTCATGCAGAAACTGCGTGAAATCGGCAGCCCCAAAATCCGCGAGGTGCGCGGCCTGGGCCTGATGATCGGCGTGGAACTCAAAGAGAAAAGTGCCCCTTACATCACTGCCCTGGAGCACGAGCACCACGTCCTGACCCTGCAGGCCACCCCTCTGGTGGTGCGCTTCCTGCCCCCCCTCACCATCTCCTACGAGCAGATCGATCAGGCAGTGGCTGCGTTTAAAACCGTTCTGGAAACGGTTGAAGGCTGAGACACACCTTGCAACAATTGTCCCCCTGATCTCAGGGGGATTTTACTTTGTCTGAACTTATTTCTTCTCTTCCATCTGCTGGTTGAACTGCTCGCTCCGGTTTCTGGGAATGCTCAGGGTTTTCCACTGTTCACTTTTCAGGTGCTTGGCCAGAAACACAATCTGCCCCACGTGATAGGCAGCATGGGCCAATTGACGTTCAATGGCTTCCAGAACCGTGTGATCCTCACCCCGAATCTTGATGGTGTAATGCAGGTCCGGCACCTGCTGCAGTCCTTCAAAAGCAAGTGTCCAGCCCTGCTCCCATGCAGCCATCAGAGACGCACGGGTGTCACCATCAATGATGAATTCGCCATCCCGGTTGCGGTCTGGTTTCTCCCCATCTTCGGTCAGGTAGTTGGTCCATCTGGAGCGCATGTTCCCAGCAAGGTGCTTCACAATCAGGGCCAGGCTGTTGCTTTCGCTGTCAATGGTCTGAAAGAATTCTTCGTCGGAGACCTGGGCGAGGGCTTTTTCTGCCAGTGCACGGTACGTGGTGAACACCTTGTGGGTCGTCTGCAGGTAATGTTCTGTGAGTCTGTCCATAACCCAATATAAGGTTCTCTTGCAGTTCAGGAAGCCCCTTCATGCAGGCGGTGTACACTACCCCTATGGCACAGTGGATTGTGGAAGGCTTCGAAAACGACCTCGTGCGGCTGGAATTCGGAGACCGGTTGCTGGATTTTCCCCGTCACCTGCTTCCAGACATCAAGGTGGGCGATGTGCTGCTGCTGAAACAGCAGGGAAGCTGGTTTCGCTTTGTGGTGGACCGGGAAACCACAGAGCTTCTGAAGCAGGAGACGCGGGAGGCCCTCGCTGACCTCAATGCCCACGCCCCCGAGGGAGACATCAAAATATGAGCCATCAGAAGAACGCCCTCCCGCCTGTGGTGGTCCTGGTCCTGGCCGTTGTGCTTGCGGGCTATTACTTCCTGCAGCCCGGATCACAGGAAACAAAAACCACCTCACCTGCACCCTCAGGTGAATTTGATGCCTCGGGTGGGGTCATGAAAATTCAGTTTCTGGATGTCGGTCAGGGGGATGCCATCCTGGTGACCAGTCCAGAGGGCAAAACCATGCTTTATGACGGAGGACGCAGCACCTCCCGCATGAAGGAACACATTGAAGAACTGGGCCTCACAAAGCTGGACATCATGGTCGCCAGCCATGGAGATTTTGACCACATCAACGGCCTGAACGAGGCTGTGAAGCTGAAACCCACCTACTTCATCAACAACGGCATTGCTGCCGACACCGCCACGTACCGCAAGCTCATCCGGGCCGTGAAGGCTGCGAAAACCCAGGGTCTGGTGGCCCGGGACCGCAACATTGAGCTGGGCAGCGTCAAACTGCATGTCTTCGACATCCCAAAAGGACTGGGAGATGACCAGAATGCCAACAGTGTGGGCATCCTGATTGAGAGGGGAAGCTTCAAGGCTTTTCTGGGCGGAGACAGCGAAAAAGACACCATGGAAGGCTGGCTCAATCAGTACAGCAAGGTCCTTAAGGAAGTCAATGTCTACAAGAGTGCCCACCACGGCAGCCCTCACAATGACAATGCAGAATTCCTCTCTGTGGTGAGTCCAGAAGTGGTGGTGATCGGGGTGGGACCGAACAACTACGGTCATCCCTCTGAAGAGGCCATCGACCTGTACAAAAAATACAGTGAGCATCTTTACCGCACAGACCTCAATGGCATGGTGACCATAGAGGTGGATGCCTCCGGACATTACCGCACAACAACCGAAAAAGGGCGTGAAGAATGAAACTGGTTCGTGACCATGCCCGGGAGCAGCACAGCGAGGCCCATTTTGAGCGTCTCTCCGAAGAGGACTTCCCCAGATACCTGCGCCTGAAACTGCAAGAAGAAGTGCAGGAATACCTTGCCCAGTCCAGCGCAGAAGAACTGGCAGACATCCTAGAAGTGGTTTATGCTCTTGCAGAACTGCAGGGCATCCAGAAAGACAACCTGGAAGCCCTCAGGGAAGTCAAGGCCAGAGAACAGGGCACTTTCAGAGAGCGTCTGGCTCTGGTCCGCAAGGAGCCCACACATGGATGAAGCCCTGAAAACCGCCCTGAAGGACCTCACGGACCGTTACCTGCAAAACGAATCCCTGGAAGACCTCACCGACCTGCTGGAAGTGGTGTTTTCGCTGGCTGCCACCCACGGCGTTTCCAGCGTGGAACTGCAGGCCCTGGTGATGGAAAAACTGGCCCGCCAGGAGCGTTTCGAGGAACTGCTGGAAGACTGAACCCTTTTTGCTGGAGGCACCATGAAAGTCACCCTGTTCATGCTGGTTCTGCTGCTGGGGAGTGCTGACGGTCAGAAGAACATCTCCTTCCCCGCCGCAGATGGACAGCAGGTTCATGGTGTACTGTACGCCAATCCAGAGGCCAGAGCAGTGCTGTTGCTGTTCCACCAGTCCTGGTCCAACCACGCCGAATACGCCCCAATTGCACCCCGGTTTGTGAAGCTGGGGTTTGTTGTTCTCGCCACCGACCAGCGGTACGGGGGGTCCATGTACGGAGAACGCAACCTTACTTTTGATGCCTATCCTGGGGTTTACACCTTTGAGGAGGTGTTGCCGGATCTGGAAGGTGCAGTCCAGTGGAGCAGGAAAGCCCATCCTGGAAAACCCATCTGGCTCATGGGCAGCAGTTATTCCGCTGCGCTGGTGTTTGTGGTGGCCGCGAAACATCCTGAAGTGAAGGCCGTGCTGGCCTTTTCCCCTGCGGAATACCTGAGAGATGGGCAGGCTGTCCGCGAAGCGGCAAGAACCCTCAAACAAACCTCTGTCTTTCTGACAGGGATGCACACCGCCAGTGAAATTCTGGGCTGTCAGCAAGTCTACGATGCGCTCCCTTCAAGGGACAAAACCATGTTCATTCCGCACAAGCTGGGAACCCACGCCGCCAACATCCTGAGGCCCGAGATGAAACAACTCGGCGGAGCTGAGGTCTGGAGCGCCGTGACCCATTTCGTGAAAACCCACCTGCCCTGATCCCTTGACCCTCCTGCAGGGGACGGGTTGTAACCTGTTTTCAGGGAGGAGCATGAAAAACCTGATTTCCATTGGCCGCTTCGCCCAGTTGACCGGACTGAGTGTCAAAGCCCTGCGTTTTTATGAGTCGCTGGGGCTGCTGATGCCCGCAGTGGTCGATCCTGAAACCGGATACCGGTACTACCGTTTCTACCAGAGAGGGCTGGCAGAACGCATCCGCAGCCTGCGTGAACTGGACCTCTCTCTGGATGAGGTGCAGCAGGTCACGCAGGCCGACATGACCGTTCAGCAGGCTCTGCAGATTCATGCCTCCAGGCTGGAAGTGCAGATCCGCGAAAAACAGGAGCTCTTGCAGAAGGTTTATCTGGCCCAGCAGGACATGCAGGATTACCCGGTGCAGGTCCAGCAGAAAAAACCTTACGCTGTGCTTTCCTGTCCGCATGGCACCACCCTGACCACCTGTGAACAGGACCGTGAACGGATGCACCAGATGCTGCTGGAACAGGCCAGAGAAGCCCACCTGAAACCCACCCAGGCGCCCTACACCTATCACCCACCCCAGGGCGGCTTTGACCCCCAGAACTATCAGGCGGTCCTCTGCCTGCCTGTGCACACCCCAGGCCCGGAGACCCATCCGGGGTTCTCTGGAACGGTGGTCAGTACCCTGCACGCAGGCAACCACACCCACCTGCATCTCGCCTATCAGGCCCTCGCAGCCCACGTGGAAAAACACCAGTTGCGCCGCACAAGCCCATGGTGCGAGAGTTACCATGCCGGACTCGGGGATGGGGCCTCTCCCATCGTTGAAATCTGGTGTGTGATCGAAGGAGAACCCACATGAAAAACCGACTGTTTCTGAATGGCGTGTTGTTGAGTGCAGTGCTTCTGGGGAGTCTGGCACAGGCCCAGACAGCCCTCACCCTGAAAGCCAGCGACGGCCTGATCCTGCACGCCACCCAGTACCCCAACCCTCAGGCCAGAGCGGTGCTTTTGATGTTCCATCAGGCGGGTTCCAACAAAGCGGAATACGCTCCCATCGCACCTGAATTCGTCAAGCTGGGTTTTGCAGGACTGGCGCTCGATCAACGCTCGGGAGGCTCACAGTTTGGAGCTGAAAACCAGACGGTAAAAGGGGCCAGCAGGACCTACAGTTCCACAGAGACCCTGCCCGATTTTGATGCCGCCATTGCCTGGGCCAGAAAAGCCCATCCCGGAAAACCCATCTGGCTCATGGGCAGCAGCTACTCATCTGCACTGGTGTTTCTGGTGGCCGCAAAACACCCCGAGGTCCAGGCCCTGCTCAGTTTCTCTCCAGATGAGTACGGCGAAGGCAGCACCGCCATCAAAGATGCAGCAAAAAAAGTCCAGCACACCGCAGTGTTCATCACCTGCGCCAAAAGCGAGGCGCAGGCTGCCAGGGGCATTTTTGAAGCCGTGAAAAGCCCGGAGAAAACCCTTTACGTCCCTCAAAAGTTTGGCAAACACGGAGCAAGTGTTCTGCGTCCTGAAGGGGCTGTTTTCGGGGGTACAGAAACCTGGGGTGCTGTGAAGGCATTTGTGAAAAATCATCTGAAGTAGGTTCAATGGGGTGGGGATTTGAGAGCACTGAGGCTTAAATCCCCCTGCCTTTCGCGTTGCTCAAGGCGGTCCCCCTTATTAAGGGGGATCGGTGGACATCTGAGATTCCATCCAGAACAACCAGAAACCCCCCTTCGTCAAGGGGGGACAGTGCCGGGCGCAGCGCGGCACAGGGGGGATCTGACCCTCAGTGCACCCAGAAGAAGAAAGCACCCAGAGTCGGGGAAAACTCAATCGTCGTCATTGGACAGCACGGCAAGGAAAGCTTCCTGGGGAACCTCCACGGTACCGATCTGCTTCATGCGGGCTTTGCCCTTCTTCTGCTTGTCCAGCAGTTTCTTCTTGCGCGAAATGTCCCCACCGTAACACTTGGCAAGAACGTCTTTGCGGTAGGCTTTCACGGTGGCGCGGGCGATGATCTTGCCCCCGATGGTGGCCTGCACGGGAACGGCCCACATCTGTCTGGGGATCACTTCAGCCATCTTGTCGACGATTTTGCGGCCCAGAGAGTATGCCTTGTCCTCGTGGATGATCACGGCGAGGGCATCCACAAGCTCGTTGTTGACCATGATGTCCACTTTCACCAGGTCGCCTTCACGGTAACCGATCTGCTCGTAGTCCATGCTGGCGTATCCGCGGGAGATGGATTTCAGGCGGTCGTGGAAATCGTAGAGGATCTCTGCAAAGGGCACCTCGTACAGCAGTTCCACCCGGCGGCCCGGGTAGTTCATGGTGATCAGGACACCCCGGCGTTCCTGCAGGAGTTGCATCACAGGCCCGACGTACTCTTCTGGCAGCATGATCGAGAGCTTGATGTAAGGCTCCTCGATCAGTTCAATGCGGTCACGGGTGGGGAATTCTGCAGGGTTCTGGGTTTCCAGCACGGTCCCGTCCGAGAGGGTCAGGCGGTACACCACGGCAGGGGCTGTGGCGATCAGGTCCAGATCGAATTCACGTTCCAGACGTTCCTGAACAATTTCTGCGTGCAGCAGTCCCAGGAAGCCGCAACGGAACCCGAAGCCCAGAGCCTCGGAGGTTTCAGGTTCAAAGCTGAAAGCGGCGTCGTTCAGCTGCAGTTTTTCCAGCGCTTCACGCAACTTGCGGTAATCTTCCGTGCTGGTGGGGTAAAGCCCTGAGAACACCACAGGCTGAGCGGCTTTGAATCCGGGGAAGGGGGTGTCCGTGGGACGGTCCTTCTGGGTGATGGTGTCTCCGACCAGAGCATCATGGATGTCCTTGATGCTGGCCGCAACCCAGCCCACCGCTCCGGCTTTCAGTTCATCTCCGACCACCAGACCGGGAGAGAAAAAACCCACCTTGTCCACATCGAAGGTCTTGCCGGTGGACCACATCATGATGGTGTCCTTGGGCCTCAGGGTCCCTTCGAGCACCCGGATGAAGCTGATCACGCCCTGGTAGGCATCGTAAAAGCTGTCAAAGATCAGGGCCTTGAGAGGGGCTTCGGGGTCTCCTGGAGGCTCGGGAATACGTTCCACAATGGCTTCCAGGATGTCCTCAATGCCAATCCCTGATTTGCCTGAAGCCAGGATGGCATCATCTGCAGAGATGCCGATGACTTCTTCAAGCTCTCTGGCTGCAGCTTCCGGGTCTGCGGCGGGCAGGTCGATCTTGTTGATCACCGGAATGATTTCCAGGTTGTTGTCGATGGCAAGGTAGGCGTTCACGATGGTCTGCGCCTCCACCCCCTGCGAGGCGTCCACAAGCAGCAGAACCCCTTCACAGGCCGAGAGGCTGCGGGAGACCTCGTAATTGAAATCCACGTGTCCGGGCGTGTCAATCAGGTTGAAGGTGTAGGAGATCCCGTCACTGGCTCGATTGTAGGTCAGGCGCACAGGTGTGCTCTTGATGGTGATGCCACGTTCACGTTCCAGTTCCAGGGTGTCCAGGGTCTGGTCGCGTTTGTCGCGTTCTCCCATCGCCCCGAGTTTTTCGAGGATGCGGTCTGCCAGGGTGCTTTTCCCGTGGTCGACGTGCGCGATGATGCTGAAGTTCCTTACGTTCACCCAAGCAGTTTACTACGTTCCGGGTTGTTTCTGGAAAAGGATTTAAAGAGCGGTCAGCCCTCAGCAGTCAGCTTTCAGCGCAAGACCCCGAAACCTTTCATCCCTGATCTGCGATTCAGGAA
Source organism: Deinococcus cellulosilyticus NBRC 106333 = KACC 11606 (assembly GCF_007990775.1). Classification (NCBI taxonomy): domain Bacteria; kingdom Thermotogati; phylum Deinococcota; class Deinococci; order Deinococcales; family Deinococcaceae; genus Deinococcus; species Deinococcus cellulosilyticus. The sequence goes on from NZ_BJXB01000022.1 coordinate 54,665, forward strand.
TCCCACTTCAAAACCCAGAGAACTGCACCTGATTCTCAGTGCCCTCCTCTGCCACAAAATCCAGCAATTTCAGGCCTTCTTGCACCAGCATGTCTCTGTCCTGCTTTGAAAAGGGCTGGAACATCTGCACCCTGAGCACATTCCCTTTCTGACCTTCTTCAACCTTCCATAGTCCTTGAACAAAACCATCGATCAGCACCGCAGAGCGGATGATCCCGTTGCGGGTGAAGACCTTTTCCTTTGCTGCAGCGTCCATCACACGGCTGCGGTCAAAGTGGGACAGCAACAGGTTGTCAAACTCTGGCAGAAAACGGGGTGAAATGGGCAGGTCGGGATCTGGCAGTGCAGCATCTGCCAGATCAAAAAGTTCTCTTCCCAGTTCGTCTCTGAAAGTGCGAAGTACACCCTGCCGCTCCTGCAATGCAGGTTTCAGGCTGGTGAGGCCACTCCAGACCGAAATGTCTTTGAGGGTGGCAGGTCCAAACGCCCCCAGATAACGCAGAATCAGTTGCCCCAGATCAGGCCGGGAAGCAACGGCTTCACCCAGGTACACTTCCCCTGGACTGAGCAGGGCCGATTTGTGGTGTCCCCAGGTTCCGGCAGGAGGCACATGGATCAGGCCCTCAAAATTCCTTGCTGCCTGTGCAAGTGCATGCGGATCATGGTCCGGCCAGACCTCCTGCAGTTTCAGCCCAAGATCCTGATTGTTCAGGGGCTGCTGCCTGAGGATTTCGCGTGCAGCAGCAGCCACTTCTGCAGGGTCCAGTCCGTTCAGCTGTTTCCCATAGCTGCCCCGGTATTGCCTTTCCAGTACAGGCTGAATCAGAGGCTTCAACTCCAGATAATCCTGTGCAGTCACCAGATGCAGGGTGGAACGCATCAGGGCAGCACGCACCACCTTGCGCTCCTCAATCAGGCAGGTCAGGTCCGCCTTGTGAAAATGCTCCAGACGGGCCCACAGGCCCACGTAAGGCGGGTTGGGCATCTGGGCCTGCAATCCCACCAGATGCTGGATCAGGTCCAGAGGCATGGCATCTGAGCGCTGAATCAGGTGCTGTCTGTGCAGGGTGGCCCTGTTGAGGGCACGGACGCTCAGGACATCGGGTGAGGTGGGCATCTTCTCTCCTTGATGGTTCAGTTTATCCTGACGGCACATGCACGGATCACCCCCTCCAGACCAGAAGGGTTACCATGGACAGATGAACATCCGTCCCCATCTGCTCCCGCCTGAACTCGACCTTGAACTCGTGGGACAGGTGGCTGAACTTGCTGCCGATCTGCAGGACGAACCTGAAAACCCGGAATCGTCACGGCTGCTGGAGTTCAATCGGCTGACCGGGCAAAATTACACCCACAGTCATTTTCGTGGGCTTTCGGGGTCCATCGATGCACATGACTTTGCTGAGATTGCCCTCAGTCCTGTTGACCATTTCGAGGATGTACAGGATGAGGAGTTTCTGGAAATCATCCGTTTTCTGCTGGAAGGTCTGGGGTCAGAGCGGGATCTGGGCTACTGGCTGGAATTCCTGCAGCGGCACCTCCCCCATCCTTCCCCAAGCGATCTGATCTTTCAGGCAGAGCTTTCCCCTGAAGACATCTTGCACCAGCTGAAAACGTATCCTCCCATTGTGCTTTGAATCCAGAAACAAACGGTGCTGAACTGCGGGTAAATGTTCCCCTCATGGCCCTTTGTGGCTGGTGTGCTACTTCTGGAACATGAAACGCCTGCTGATTTCTGCTGCATTGCTCTCTTCTTTTGCCTCTGCCCAGATTGCGTTGTTGCCGCTGGACAGCCGTCCGGTGAATCGGGTTTACCCGGTCAAACTGGCCTCCCTGAAAGACAAAGAAACCCGCGTCCTTCCCTGGTACCGTCTGGGAAGAGGTCAGACTTCGGGAGACATCGAGATCATGCATGAATGGATCATGCAGCAGACCGATGCAGAAGTGCTCATCGTTTCACTGGACAGTGTGGCTTATGGGGGTCTGGTCCAGTCCAGAGGGGTGGACCTGCCTGCAGAAACCGCCATCGAGCGCCTGAAAGTGGTGCGGGAATGGAAGGAGAAAACCGGGAAACCCGTGTATGCCAGCATCACCATTCCCAGGCACCCCGATGCAAAATTCCGGGAACGCAACCTGACCGTGATCCGCGAGATGATGCAGTGGGCCAAAGAGGGGGTGTTCACCGACTTGCGGGTCACCTGGGACGATGCCGTGACAGGCTCCCCTGCCGTCAAAGAAGCAGAGTCCCTGAAGCCCTTGCTGGCCCCAAACATCCGCCTGTATCCGGGGGCAGACGAGGTGGCAAGTGCACTGGTCGCCAGTTACCTGAGTCCAGAACCCAGAACCCTGCGTGTGGTCTTCTCTGACCCGGCAAAAGCAAAAGAAGTCATCAAGTACGACGGTCTCCCCCTGATTGACAGCGTGAAACTGCATGCAGGGAGTGTGGGTTTTCAGGTGGTGGAAGAAAACGCCGACCTGACCCTGTTTGTGTTCAACGGCTCAAAACAGGACCCAAGATTTACAGCCATTGCTCTGAACCGCCTGAGTGGCCCCCTCAGTGTGGTGGACATCAACCGGGTGAACCAGGGCACCGTGCGCCTGTGGAAGGACCTCACCACCCTGAAACGCACCCCTGATCTCATGAGCCTCTCCGGGTGGGGCACCCCTGGCAACAACCTGGGCACGGCTCTCGCCCATGCCAAACTGGCCCTTTCTGGCGTGGACCCCGAGAAACAGCAGGAAACCCTGGCTTACGAGTACGCCAACGATGTGCTTTTCAGTGCACTCCTCAGACCGGACATCCGCAAGCACTTCCAGGAAAACCAGATGGGATCAAAAGAAGCCTGGGAATACCTGCAGAAAGTCATTCCAGAATTGAAACTCTTCTCTGGGTATGTGATCAAAGGGGCTGGACTCCCCTGGGACCGTTCTTTCGAGTGGGAATTTGATGTGGAAAAAGCAGAGCCCTGAATTTGAGACACCCACCAACGTCCCCCTCCTCAGGGGGACAGCCTCGAACGCAGTGAGAGGCAGGGGGTCAGAGGCAGGCGGTCATTTCTTCGCAGGCAGCGTTGTGACCAGCACTGCACCAAGCACCACCGCTGCGCCCACCAGGGCCAGTGGAGACAGAAATTCCCTGAACACCACTGCAGCAAGCAGGGCAGCGATGACCGGTTCCAGGCTGGCAATCACGCTAGCCTGCACGGCTGGGATGCGTTTCAGGGCAGAACTGTAGGCCCAGTAAGCAAAGTAGGTGCTGACCACCCCGATGCAGATCAGGATGCCCCAGGCTGCCGGGGTTTTGCTGTGAAAGTCCACAAAGGGCAGGAGTCCAAGAGCACCCACCGGAAGGGCCAGGGCATACAGGCTGATCGGAGCGTACCTGTTGAAAAACAGTTTGCCGTACAGGTAGTACAGGGCATAGGTGAATCCTGCGAGCAGGCCCCAGCCCAGGCTCACGGCTGTGACGTTCACCTTGCTGCCGCCTCCGAGGGAGATCAGGGCGACCCCCACAATGGTCAGGGTGACCAGCAGGGCATTGCGCAGCCCAAAGGCCTCTTTCAGAAAAAGTCGGGCCATGATGGCCACAAAGGCGGGCGCAGTGTACAGCAGAACACTGGCCAGGCTGACCCCTCCGGTGTTTACAGCAAGCTGGTATGAGCCGTAGAAAACACTGCCTCCCAGCAATCCGAACAGCACAGTGGCCCAGGCATCTCTGGATTTGAGGGGAGGGTCCTGGGAAAAGCGGCTGTGCAGAAAGTACAGGCTTCCGGCCATCACTGCCCGCCAGAAAGCGACCTCCAGAGGGGTGAGTCCCTGCTGGACCGCCAGTTTGCCGAAAATACCCAGAGTGCCCCAAAGGGCTGCAGCAGTCAAAAGAAGCACGTATGGCAGCATGTCAGTCCAGGTTGGCTTTGTATTCGAAATTCTGCTTGCTGTCCTGTTTTGCTCTGCGGTTCATCAGGACAATGGTGGAGATGACCACGCCCACCATGCCCAGTGTTCCCATGATCAGCAGAATCCAGGGTCGGAAATCCTGCAGGTCGCCCACAGGGGGGAGGGTGCGCTGGATGTAAGATCGGCTCTGGTCTCCCTGGGCCAGCACATCCACAGGTGCAGGCGGGTTGTTGAGGCGACTGGTGAGGTGGTAGGGATTGTTGTCGTTCACCGGGGTCACCAGACCTGCGGGGGTGAGGGGATCAAACAGGCTGACCGTCACCCAGTATTCGTATTGCCCTGCTGGAATGGGGGTCTGCACCTTGATGGTGGTGCCAGAGGTGCTGACTTTGATGTCTTCCGGGTTCAGTTTCTCCGGGGTCAGTCTGGGCACCCGGTAAAACTCCTTGTTGAATCCCGAAAGGTGCAGGTGGTACTGCCATCCCTGTCCTGGAGGGGTTTCAAAACCTGTATCGCCCAGTGTGGTGCTGCCCCCCACCCGGGTTTTGATGAAGATGTCCAGAATGGGCGTGGAAAACCCCAGGGGTGCATCCAAAGGATTCGACAATCCCCCCAGACCAATGTCCAGGCTGAGTTTGCCGTCTTCATCGCTGGCCACGAAACTTCGCAGGTCCAGGCTGTTTCGATCGGTGGCACTTAAATTCTCAGGCAGATGGTAGGTGCCATCTCCCAACACGTCCCCGCTCGGGTCAGGGTAATTCAGTAGGAGGGTTGCAAGGACCGCAGAAATGAGCACTCTGGCAGTATAAAACAAGAGGGTTAGAATGTCAGGGGGCAGGATACAGGGCAAGCGCAAAGTCGCTGATGGGTCATTGTCGCTTGCAAAAGCTGTCAGCCATCAGCGCTCAGCGTTCAGCGCAGCAACACCTGTGTGCTTTCTGTTCAACCAGATCATGCGGCTGCTTTGCCCTGCAGGACGGTTCAGACTTTGCTGTGGCTTTTGGCAAAAGCATCCTTCCATCTTTTGCTGATGGCTGATCGTTGACCACTGATCGCTCATCCCCTCCAAAGCTCAGTGCAGGGTCCTGCGTCTGGGTGCGTACAGCTGCTCTGTGATGGCTCGGGACACCAGATAAGGGTCGTGCTGTCCATTGCCGATGGCCACCAGTGGAGCCCGTTCAACCCGACCCAGCCATTTCTCTGGAAGGGGGTCCTTGCTGAGTTCACGCGCACCCTCTTTCTGGTAACGGTTTAACACATCGCTCTGCAATGGGCTGTCGTTGACCAGAATCACATCAGGGTCTCTGCCCATGTGGCGCACCAGCATGTCAATGTGTCCCTGCAGGCTGAGGTCGTCGGTTTCACCGGGTTCGGACATGATGTTGGTGACGTAAATGAGTTTTGCCTTGCTGTGCTGAATGGCCTTGCGCACCTCTGGAACCAGCACGGTGGGAATCAGGGAAGTGAAGAGGCTTCCAGGGCCAATCACGATCAGTTCGGCGTCCATCAGGGCGTCAATGACTTCCTGGGGGGCTCGCACTTCAGGTGGGTCCAGCCGGACACGTTCAATGGCGCGGCCTTTGCGCAGTTCACCCAGCTGGCTTTCTCCAACAATCAATTCACCATTCTGCAGCTCTGAGACCAGAACCGCAGGGTCGTGGGTGGCGGGGAAGACCCGTCCGCGCACTTTGAGGATGTCGTTGAGGTCATGGGCAGCACCTTCAAAGTGGCCCCGTTCCTCAGAGAGGGTCGCCAGCATCAGGTTCCCGAAGGTGTGCCCCTGGATGCCTTCTCCCCTGCTGAAACGGTGCAGCAGCAGGCGGGCCAGCACAGGAGAATCTGAGAGGGCTGCAAAGCAGTCGGTCATGTCTCCGGGCGCAATCATCTGGAGGTCACGGCGGAGTTTGCCACTGCTGCCTCCATCGTCGGTCACGGCAACCACGGCAGTGATGTTGCTGGTGTATTCCTTGAGGCCGGAAAGCAGGTTGCTGAGGCCCGTTCCGCCTCCGAGGGCCACAATTTTGGGGCCTCTGGCCAGGGCATTGCGGGAGTACATGTGGTCTGCGGCCTGCGAGGGTTCGAGACCTGTGGCCTTCAGGAAGGTGCGGTTCAGTTTGTAGACGCTCCAGATGGCTCCAGTGAGGGCAAGCAGGGTCACGATCAGGCCCACGGCCCACAGGGGCATCAGTTCAGGATTGGTGAAGCTGTTGAGGAACAAAATCCATTTGGTGGCAATGAAACGATAGGGACCTGTCCACACGAAGTGCAGGAAGCCCACCATCAGAACACTCAGGCTGAGGATCAGCAGGACAAAGTAACGCTTGACGTTCATGCCTGGAGTCAACCATTTGGCCACCCGACCTGCAGTGGCGGACCGTTCGCTGATGCGACGAACCTCATGGTGCCAATTCATGTGTCAATCCTCCATTTTTGACGTGCATGGCACGTGTTGCTTCAATTCAACGGGACCGATTGTGTCTCTTTGACACCTGTCCACCGCTCCAAGGATAACCGAAAAACCGCCATGAAGATGTGAGCTGTCCTCTCCTCCCCTCAGAACCCTCAGGGGAGAGATGACACTTTTTCCATCCTGTAACGCTGTTCTTTACTGTACCTCTGAAACCTGACCAAGGCTAGAGACATTTCTCATGAAAGATTAACGGAGTTTCAGAAACTCGCTCATTCTGCTGCCAGATCAACCTGGAGGTCATCTGGCAACAGGGTCAATATTCGCCTTTCTGGATGTCCCGATGGTCTTTCAGCTGCGGATTGTATGCCTCAAGGTCTGCCATCAGGGTTTCTGTGATGGTCACACTGCGGTGACGTCCTCCGGTGCAACCTATGGCAACGGTGTAAGCCCTGCGGCCTGCCTTTTCAGCAAGGTCCAGGGTACTCTTGAGAAAATGCACCAGTGTCTCGTAGTAGGCCCGGGCCTCTGGTGTGAACACATACTTGCGCACCCCTTCATCCAGACCCGTCATGGGACGCAACTGGGGGTCATAAAAGGGGTTGGGAAGACCTCGCACATCCAGCACCAGATCTGCATCTCTGGGGACCCCGTGTTTGAACCCAAAGGAAAACAGGCGCAGGGTGAATTTGGAGTGAATGCTGAAGATCTGCTCCACTTTGCGGGCCAGCTGTTTTTCACTCAGCTCGGTGGTGTCCACCACCAGGTCTGCTGCTTCACGCAGGCAGGCCAGCATTTCCTTTTCTCGGTGGAAGTCCATCAGGAGGGAGCGTTCCCCGAGCGGGTGCTTGCGACGGGTCAGGTTGTACCGCTGCAAAAGCACATCTTCAGAAGCCTCCAGGAACAGCACCCGGGCATTGGAGCGTTTCATAAAGTGCTGCAGGTGGTTTTCGAGGTTGTCCAGAAAAGCCCACATGCGGGCGTCAACGGTGAATGCGTATTTTTGAATGCCGTGTCCGAGGGCCTGATCGAACATCCGGTCCCACAGGTCGGGCACCAGGTTGTCCATCACGAAAAATCCGGCTTCCTCCAGGGCTTTGAGGGCCGTGTTTTTACCCGAGCCCGAGAGTCCAGAGATGATCACCACTTCCATAACAGGTAGTTTACCCATTTTTGGTCATCGCCGCTGTAAAGATTTGCTTGCAGATGGGGGTCAGAAGTTCATGCATTGTGGCTGCAGAGTGTAATGCCCTGTACACACCTTCAGTTTTCTTAGCTGTTTCACAACCTGTTTGTAAGACAGGCAGGATATAATTTGCAGAAATGATGACAGTTGCTTTCATGGAAAGGCCCCTATGATGAGACACATGTTACAGGTGGCTGTGTTGTCGCTGAGTGGCATGCTGCTGTTTGGCTGTGCTCCGCAACAGACCGCTCCTGACCCGGGCAAAGTTGCTGTAACCGTCACCACCACCAAGGCCTCTTTCTATCCCCACGAACTGGGGTTGCAGTGGGAATATCTGCTGACCGATGACCGTCTGGATGCTCCCACGTACCGCCTCTCTGTGGAAGGGGGAACCCTTTTCGGAGACCAGGCCACCACCCGTTTTCTGCTGACGGGCAGAGGAACACAAAGGGAGTATTTCCGCACCTACGATGACACTGGAGTCTACCTGCATGGGATGACTGTTCCAGGCGCAAAGATCACCCTCGTTCCAGCGTTGCGGGAGTATCCTGGAACGAATGACTGGAAAGTCGGTGTCACCTGGTCAGGCAAAACCCAGATCACCCTTTTTGATGACAAGGAAGTCCGGGAACGCCTGAACGTGGATTACAAGTACACCGTCCTTGAGCAGCGCACCGTTACCCTCAACACCAGCAACCGCACCTACCAGGTGTGGGTCATCAACCGCCAGATGATGGGAGCCAAGGACATTCTTCCCGAGTCCAAGGAGTTCTATTTTGTACCGTATATCGGAGAAGTGCTCACTCCGGACGGCTTTGTGATCAAGAGCACCACTGCGGGCAGATGAAGTTGCCCGGAAAGGACCGAACGTGTTGCTGGATCGCATCAATGGCCCCGAGGATCTGAAAAACCTCACCCGAGAAGAACTGTCCCAGGTGGCTCAGGAGCTGCGCCAGGAAATCATCCAGGTCTGTGCTGAATCAGGAGGTCACCTGGCTTCCAGTCTGGGGGCAGTGGAACTCATCACTGCGCTGCACCATGTCTTTGACAGCCCTCGTGATCGCCTGCTGTTCGATGTGGGACACCAGGCTTACGCCCACAAAATCCTGACCGGCAGACGCAAGCAGATGCCCACCATCCGCAAGGAGGGCGGCCTGTCTGGATTCACCAAAGTCAGTGAGTCCGAGCATGACGCCATCACCGTTGGGCACGCCAGCACCAGTCTCGCCAATGCCCTGGGCATGGCTTTTGCCAGAGATGCTCTGGGCCAGAATTACAACATTGTTGCTGTGATCGGAGATGGAAGCCTCACCGGTGGCATGGCGCTCGCTGCCATCAACCAGATCGGGTATCAGCAGAAACGCATGCTGATCATTCTCAACGACAATGAGATGAGCATCTCCGAGAACGTGGGGGCACTCAACCGCTACATGCGCACCCTGCAAATCCAGCGCTGGTTCCAGGACGTGGAGGATGCAGGCAAGAAGGCCCTGCAAGCTTTCAGTCGGCCCCTGGCCCAGATGGTGTCCCGTGCCAAGGACAGTGCCAGAAACTTCTTTGATCCGGCCTCAGACAATCCGTTCAAAGCCATGAATGTGCGTTATGTGGGTCCCATCGATGGGCACGATCTCGGTCAACTGGTGTATGTGCTCTCCAAGATCAAGGACCTGGAAGGTCCCACCATGCTGCATGTGGTCACCAAGAAGGGCAAGGGTCTGGAGTACGCCGAGAAGGACCCCATCAAGTGGCACGGGGCTGTTCCCCATGATCCCAAAACGGGAACTGCACCGGCCAGCAAGGGGTACAGCTGGTCCAGTGCTTTTGGCGACGCCATGATTGAACTGGCGAAAGAGGACCCCAGGCTTTTCGTGATCACCCCTGCCATGCGTGAGGGCTCTGGTCTGGTCAAATACAGCCAGACCCACCCGCACCGCTATACCGACGTGGGCATTGCAGAGGATGTCGCAGTGACCGTTGGTGCAGGGATGGCCTTGCAGGGCCTGAAACCCGTGGTTGCCATTTACAGCACCTTCCTGCAGCGGGGCTTCGATCAGGTCCTGCATGATGTGGCCATTGAGAACCTTCCGGTGATCTTCGCCATTGACCGTGGGGGCATGGTGGGTGCAGATGGAGCAACGCACCATGGGGTGTTTGACATCGCCTACCTGAGAAGCATCCCCAACATGTCCATCGCTTTACCAAAAGACACCAGTGAAATGCGGGCCATGTTCAGGGGAGCCCTCAAACATGGGGGCCCGGTGGCCATCCGTTACCCCAGAGGCAACACGGATCAGGTCGCAGAAGGCACCTGGCCTGAGATGGAGTGGGGAAGCTGGGAGTGGCTGAACCCCAGCGAAGACGTGGTGATCCTGGCTGGAGGCAAGGCCCTGGAATATGCCCGCAAGGCCGTCAAAGACCTGCCGGGTGTGGGCCTGGTCAATGCGCGCTTTGTGAAGCCCCTTGACCACAACATGCTGGAGTCCATTGGACGCACTGCACGGGCCATCATCACTGTGGAAGACCACCAGAAGATGGGGGGCTTCGGTTCTGCTGTTCTGGAATTCCTGGCCGAGCGTGGCCTGACCCCGAAAGTGCGGGTTCTGGGCATCCCAGACCAGTTCTTTGACCACGCGGAGGTCTCATCCATCCATGCGCAGGCCGGAATTGATGCCCAGGCCATCCGCACCGTGCTGGCTGAACTGGGTGTAGATGTTCCCATCGAGATCTGAAAGCGCTTCTGGGTGCATCAGGGAGAAAACCCCTGGTTTTTGGCACCAGAATGGTGTACTTTTGAGAGTGTAACCAATCCTAAAATCTTCAGAGAAACGGGCCTCAAAGCCCGTTTCTCTTTTTCCATGCAAAAAAATCCATTTGTGAAAATCAGAACAAAGCACAAAAATCCGGTCTTATGTTTTGAGGTTTGACATCAGGGTTACAGAAATTCAGGTGTCGATCAGGCATTCCTCTGCAAACAACTCTGGCAGGTTTATAGGGCTTTACAAAGAGAGTTACTTTTGAGCCCACTTATTGCCTTAGATTCCACAATTTTTTCACCAAATTCTTAATCCAAAAAAATGCTGTTTCACAAACGATTAAGGCCAATATTTTCATTACAAATTTGCATTTTGATGACTCGATGTGTAGCATAAACCTACCATTTGACCAGACCAAAACCCCCATGGCCCCCAAAAAGGCCCTTTTTGGCTCTGACAATTGCTGAAACTGCCCATTTTCTCTGGAGGAGAGCCATGAACACCCTGACCAAAGTCACCGTGATGCCCAGTCTGCCCAAACGCATCGAGCGTCTGCAGGACCTGGCCTACAACCTTTACTGGTCCTGGACGCCCAGAGCACAGGAACTCTACCGTGATCTCAACCCCGAGATCTGGGAGCGTTACCACAACAACCCCGTGCGCACCCTCATTGAGATCAGCCAGAAAGACATCCAGGCTGTCCTCAAAGATCCTGAATTCTTAGAGCGTTACGACCAGGTCATCCGTGAATTTGATGCTTATATGAAGCAGAAGAAGACCTGGTACTCCAAACAGAAACAGAAACTGAGTGGCAAGGTCGCCTACTTCAGTGCAGAGTTCGCCTACGCAGAGAGCCTCCCCATCTACTCTGGTGGTCTGGGTGTGCTTGCCGGGGACCACTGCAAGAGTGCCTCCGATGTGGGTCTGCCTTTCGTGGGCGTGGGCCTGCTGTATCACCAGGGCTACTTCACCCAGCTGCTGGACAAAGACGGCTGGCAGCAGGAACGTTACGACGAGCAGAACCTCTCGACCCTTCCCATCGAACTGGCCCGCAAAGATGGCCGTGAACTGCGCGTTCATGTAGACATCCTGGGCAGAGACGTGCAATCCCGCGTGTGGATTCTGCAGGTGGGCCGCATCAAGGTGTACCTGCTGGACACCAACGTTCCCGAAAACTCCCCCGAAGACCGCAACCTGACCGCCCGTCTGTACGGCGGCAACCAGGAGATGCGCATCGCTCAGGAAATGATTCTGGGCATCGGCGGGGTGCGTGCCCTGCGTGCCCTCGGTGAGAACATCGCCATCTGGCACATGAACGAAGGTCACGCTGCCTTCCTGGGCCTCGAGCGAGTGCGTGAATACGAGCAGCAACTCGGAATCTCCTTCCGTGAAGCTGTGGAACTGGCCGCTGCCAGCACCCTCTTCACCACCCACACCCCTGTGCCTGCCGGAAACGACGCCTTCCCCATGGACCTGATTGACCGCTACCTGGGAAGCTGGTACAGCACCCTGAACGTCAGCCGTGAAGAGTTCCAGGAACTGGCCCGCCACGACCAGCCCTGGGGACCCACCTTCAGCATGACCGTGCTTGCCCTCAAGCTGTCCCGCGCAGCCAACGGCGTGTCTGCCCTGCACGGCGAAGTCTCCAGAAAAATGTGGAATTTCCTGTACCCTGGCGCACACCACACCGAAGTGCCCATCGGCCACGTCACCAACGGTGCGCACACCCTGACCTTCCTGGCTCAGGAACTGCGCGACCTGTTCGACCAGTACCTTGCAGAAGACTGGAAAGAACGCGTGCACGAAAAAGAAATCTGGCAGGACCTTGATAAAATTCCTGACACCGAATTCAACCAGGCCCTGCACGACCTGAAGAAGAAAATGGCCCACTTTGTGCGCCAGCGCCTGAAGCGCCAGTACCTGCGTCACGGGGCCAGTGCAGCCCGGGTGGCCAGTGCCGAGCAGGTGCTCGACACCCACACCCTGACCATCGGCTTTGCCCGCCGTTTTGCCACCTACAAGCGTGCCACCCTGCTGTTCCGCGACATTGAGCGCCTCAAGCGCATCGTGAACGACCCCGAGCGCCCTGTGCAGTTCGTGTTCGCAGGTAAAGCCCACCCTGCCGACAACCCCGGCAAGGAGTTCATCCAGCAGATCTACCGTTACGCCCAGGACCCCGACCTCAAGGGCAAGATCGTGATCATCGAGAACTACGACATGGAAGTGGCCCGTCACCTGGTGCAAGGTGTGGATGTGTGGCTGAACAACCCCCGTCGCCCCCTGGAAGCTTCCGGAACCTCCGGCATGAAGGCCTCCTTCAACGGCAGCCCCAACCTTTCCATTCTGGACGGCTGGTGGGTGGAAGGCTTCGACGACAAGAACACCAACGGCTGGGCCATCGGTGAGGAGCGCGAGTACGAAAACCTCGACGTTCAGGACGATGCGGACGCCTACAGCCTGTATGACCTGCTGGAAAACCAGATCGTGCCCCTGTACTACGAGCGTGACGACTCCAAGATGCGCCACAAGTGGATGAACATTGCCCGTCAGGCCATCAAGTCCGTGGCACCTCAATTCAGCATGGCCCGTCAGGTGATCGATTACACCAAACAGTACTACCAGACCCTCGATGCCCGTGCCCAGGTGATTTCCCGCGAAGACCTGAAAGCCGTACGCCACATCGCTGGCTGGAAGAACTGGGTGCGCCAGCAGTGGAGCAGGCTGCATGTGGAAGCCTTCAGTGAGCTCCCCGAGCAGGCCAAACCCGGGGACACTGTGAAGGTCTACGTGCGGGTGCAGACTGCAGGCATTGACCCCAACACCCTGCGTGTGGAAGGTGTCATCCGCCGCCAGAGCGATGATGTTCGCACCTTTGGCATCCTCACCCTGCAAAGCAGCCACGATGGCTGGGCCGAATACGCTGGCGAAGTGGCCCTCCCCGAGAGCGGCACCTTCGAAGTGGGCGCACGGGTGATCCCCTACGTCTCTGAACTCAGCACACCACTGGAACTCGGCCTGATTCGCTGGGCCTGATCCTGAATCCCTGGAGGGGGAAATTTCCCCCTCCTCCTCACAAGGGGTGCTTCTCATTTTCAGTTCTGCTAGAATGGAAGCGCTTCAATTGTGAAGCTTCACCTCAATCCTGCACATCAACTCCCTTTCCATCCTTGATCCAACCCGAGTGTGAGCGGCAAATCACACCCGGGCTTTTTTTTGCCCTTACACCAATTGGGAGGTGCCTCCTGTTCAAAATCCAGCAGGTCACCGACAATGAACCCTGTGAAGTGGTTTCCTGCTGTTGTGATCCTGACCCTGGGTGTGGCCTCTGCTGCCACCCTCTCTGATGTGAAAAAGTCTCTGGCTGCCGGACAGGTTCAGCAGACCGTGCAAAACGCCCTGGAGATCAGAACCTCCGAAGCCTACACCCTGGCTGCAGAAGCTCTGGTGCTGAGTGTCCGCAAGCACATTCTGGAAAAGAGCAATGCTCCACTTCTGGAACAGGCAGAAACCTACGCCCGCAAGGCCATTGAACTTGATCCGCAGAACGCAGCAGCCTACTACCAGCTCTCCAAAGCCCTCGGAGGACAGGCAGTTCTGAAAGGTGCACTGGGAGGACTTGGTGCTCTGGGGGAGACCCGGGAACTCTTCGAGAAGTCGGTACAACTGAACCCCAACTACGCTCCAGGGCAGGTGGGTCTGGCGATGTGGCATGCCAACGTCATCAAGTATGGCACCCTCACCGCAGGCCTCTATGGGGGCAAAGAGCAGGAGATTCTGCCCAGGCTTCAGAAAGCTGTGGACCTTGAGCCCCATGTGGTCTCCCATGAGCTCAACTATGCCAAAGCCCTGATCATTCTGGCCAACAAGAACAAACGCCTGAAGAGCAAATACCTGCAAGATGCCCGCAAGCACCTGCAGAAAGCCACCCAGATGCCTGCCCCCACTTACTGGGACAGAGAGGACCGGGAAGAGGCTGTGGGCCTGCTCAGGAGCCTCTGAGCAGAGGGCTGAACAAATCTGTCAAATCACATCAAGTTGTATACAAAACAGGCCTCCGACCCGTGGCCTGGGATGAGACACGGGTGTAGGCTCAGGGCATATGCTGCGTGTGCCTGAAGATCCTGCCCGTCGGACCATGTTCTACTCCCTGCTTGAAGGCAGCTCTGTTCAAATTTTCCTCAACTGGACCACCGGAATTGTGCTGACCGGATTCATGCTGCACCTGGGGGCCAGACCCAGTGAACTCGCACTTGTGGCCAGTGTGCCTTTTCTGGCCCAGATGATCAGTCCTTTTGCAGCATGGTGGGCGGGCAGGCTCGGAAAACGCAAGGACCTGACCTTGCTGACCTCCATCCTTGGGCGTGCCTTGTGGGTTCTGGCAGCCCTGCTTCCCCTGCTCAATGTTCCAGAGGCCTTCAGGCCCACTTTTGTGGTCTTGCTGGTGGCAGTTTCCAGTGCCCTTCAGGCAGCAGCAGGAACCCTCTGGCAGGCCTGGATGGGAGATGTGATCCCAGAAGAAGAGCGGGGCAAATACATGGGCTTCAGGACCGGACTGGTCGGGGTGATCGGGATGCTGGGCAACCTGCTGGCCGGATGGTTGCTGGACCGCCTCCCTGCACCGTACAACTTTCAGCTGGTTTTGCTGATTGGGGTGGGTTTTGCCCTGGTGGCTGCATTTTTCCTCAAACAGCACCATGAGCCAGCAGGCAAAGTTCTGAGATTCAAGCTGCTGGACACTTTTGTTCTGCCTTTGAAGGATCAAAATTTCAGGCGTTACCTGCGCTTCTCTGCTTACTGGATGGTGGCGGTGATGCTGTGCTCGGGGTTCGTGTTCCCCTACTTCCTGAAGGTAGTCAAAATGAGCTTCACCACCCTGGCCCTGTGGACAGCCCTGGCGAGCATCGCCGCCATGATTCTCACCCCCCTGTGGGGCGCAGTGGCAGACCGTTGGGGCAACAAACCCGTTCTGGCCATCGGCACTTTTGTGGCCGGAACCCTGATGCCGATCAGCTGGATGCTCGGTGGGATCACCGGAAACATGGGTTTTCTGTGGGCTGCCGCCATCTTCGATGCCCTGGCCTGGGGGGCCATCAACCCGGCCCTGTTCAATCTGGTGCTTGCCAGCAGTCCGAACCACACCCGCGCCTCCTATTTCGCCATGTTCAACCTGCTGACCGGATTTGCAGGTTTCCTGGGGGGCATCGTCAGCGGTGCCCTGATGGAATGGTTCCCCCACATCTTCGGGGCCACAAATGCCTACCACGCCCTGTTCATTCTGGCAGGGGTATTGCGTGCCTGTGCCTGGATGCTGCTCAGACCCATCACCGAGGCCAGGGCCCACCGCACCCGCGACGTGCTCAGGTACATTGGTCAGCACCTGATTCCGGTGCGGAAGTTTTAAAGCATTTGGCAGTGAAACAAGAGGTTTCCAGCTTGCTGCGTTAATCAGTGAAACTGTAGGGGTGGGCCGGTGGCTCACCCCTGATTCATTTCCCAGTTCAATCCTCAATCTCTTCGAGTGCCCCGTGTTTCAGCATGAAATGGCGCTGGGAACTGACGGTCTTGCTGCCGCGCACCTTCTCGAATTTGCCATCCGGAAAGAGTTGCCAGCTTCCGCGTGTGTCTCGCCACTCTGCTTCAATGAGGTTGTTCAGGTAACGCTGGTGTTTCTGGCTGCCTATCGGGATGACCACCTCGACCCGACGGTTGAGGTTGCGGGTCATCCAGTCGGCACTGCCAATGTACACTTCACTGGCTCCGCCATTGTGGAAGGCGTAAATGCGGGCATGTTCCAGAAAACGCCCGATGATGGAGCGCACCACGATGTTGTCGCTTAGTCCTGGCACGCCAGGCTTCAGGCAGCAGACCCCACGGATGATCAGGCGGATCTGCACCCCTGCCTGTGAGGCCTGATAGAGCTTCTGGATCATTCCCGGATCGGTCAGGCTGTTCATCTTGGCAGCAATGGCAGCAGGCTGCCCTGCTTTCGCATGTTCGATTTCGCGGTCAATCAGCTCATAGAAGTCATGGCGCATGCGTTCTGGAGCCACCAGCATCTTGCGGTAGGTGGCTTCGGCGTATCCGGTCAGGCGGTTGAAGAGTTCGCTGGCGTCAATGCAGATGCTCTTGTCAGAGGTCAGGTAGGAGATGTCTGTGTACAGCGCAGCTGTCCTGGGGTTGTAGTTTCCGGTCCCGATGTGCACGTAGCGCCTCAGTCCTCCCTGTTCCCGCCGAACCACCAGGGTGACCTTGGCGTGGGTCTTGAGCTTGGGAAGACCGTATACCACGTGGATGCCTGCCCGTTCCAGTGCTCTTGCCCAGGTGATGTTGCGCTGTTCATCGAATCTGGCCTTGAGCTCGACCAGGGCCACCACCTGTTTCCCTGCTTCTGCCGCCTGGGTGAGGGCACGCAGCAGACGGCGGTCTCCTCCAGTGCGGTACAGGGTCTGTTTGATGGCCAGAACATCCGGGTCTCTGGCTGCAGCCTCAATGAACTGCAAGACCCCATCAAAGGATTCATAAGGGTGGTGGAGCAGCACATCCTGTTGTTGCAGGGTGCAGAAGATGCCCTCTTCCCCTTCCAGATCTGGAATGCTCGCCACATAAGGGATGTAGGTCAGGTGTGGGTGGTCCGGGGCCAGCATGCCCACGAGTCCCATGAAGTCAGCAACCCCCAGAGGTCCAGAAAGCAGAAAGACATCCTGCCTGCTGAGCCTCAGGCGCTCGGTCAGTTCTTTCAGCAGGCGCTCTGGAATGTCAGGGTTGGCTTCCAGACGCACCACTGCCCCGAAACGCCTGCGCCTCAGGCCGTCTTCGATGGTGGCCAGGAGGTCTTCGGCTTCCTCTTCTTCAAATTCATAGTCGGTGTTGCGGGTGACCCGGAAAACATGGCTGCTGACCACCGTGCGCCCCCGGAAAAGTTCGGAAAGGTGGGCCGCGATGATGTCTTCCAGGAACATGTACTGGCCGCTGGAAATCCGAACCACCCTGGGAAGCACACCCACCGGCACTTTCACACGGGCCAGTTCGATTCCCTCGTCTTCTTCCAGAATCACGGCAAGGTTCAGACTGAGGTTGGAAATGTACGGGAATGGGTGGCTGGGGTCCACCGCCAGTGGAGTCAGCACCGGGTGGACTTCCTTGAGGTAATACTCTTTCAGTTCTGCCCGCACCTCGTCTTCCAGTTCGTCGTATTTCACAAACTGGATGCCGTGCCTGTCCAGATTCTCCAGGTTGGTCTGCAGGGTTTTCTGAATGCTGGCCATCATCTCTGGCATGTGTTTGCGGACCAGGTCCAGGTTCTGGTGGGGGGTCAGGCCGTCAGGGGTGTGGCTGCGCACATGTGCGGCAATCTGGCGGTGAATGCCCGCCACCCGCACCATGAAGAATTCATCGAGGTTGCTGCCACAGATGGCAGAATACTTGATGCGTTCCAGAGGGGGATTCTTGGGATGCATGGCTTCGTGGCGCACCCGTTCGTTGAACTCCAGCCAGGCCAGTTCACGGTTCAGGTAGGCGTCTCTGGGCAGCTTTTCGACGGCTTGATGACTTTCCACTGACATATGTTCTTTCCATTCTAGAAGCTGAAAGTGTGGAGAAGTTCATGGTTCTGTCAGCCCTGTGTATGGGTATAGACCTCTGGAGGGTCCAATTCTGTGAAGTTCCGCGCGGTTGAGCCCTGCTTCTGGATGCTGAACTTGAATTTTGATAATGATTTTATATTATCATTCTATGAATTTGAAACCTCTTCTCCCCACCTTTCTTGCCCTGTTCAGTGGAACAGTGTCAGCCGTGAACATCAAGCACGAGGTGGGAACCACCAGCGTCAAGCCCACTCCCAAACGCATTGTTGCCCTTGGCCCCCATGCCCTGGACCTGCTGCTGTCTCTGGGCATCCAGCCTGTGGGGTATGGAGAGGCAACACAGCTGGGGATCAACAACTTTGGCGAGCCCCTTAAACAGATCAAATATCTGGGCAAATGGGTCACGGGCACTCCAGTGAATGTTGGAGACCGCTTCAACCCCAGTCTGGAGGTGCTGATGGCACTCAAAACCGACCTGATCGTGGGAGAGAATTTTGCCAGTGCAGCCTACCCCCAGCTGGAACGCATTGCACCAACCCTGCTTTTCAAAGGCACTGGACGCAACGACTGGAAGAAAACCCTGCCCCTGCTTGCGCTCGCGGTGGGCAAACAAAAAGAGGCAGCGCAGACCCTCAACAGCTACCGAAAATATGTGGACCAGGCCAGAACCCAGCTGAAGCCACTGGTCAAAAACAAGAAGTTTCTGCTGGTCTGGAACAGTGGCTTTGCAGTGAACACCACGTTCACCGTCTTCACAGCCGATGATTACGCTGGCGGTGTCCTGGAGGACCTGGGAATGAAAGTGCTCTCTGCAGGCGGTCCTCAAAAGGTCCTCTCTCTGGAGGGCCTGGCGGCCATCAAAGCCGATGCAGTCCTGGTGCTTGCGGCTGGAAAGAGCACCCCAGAAGCTGCACGTGAGGACTGGTACGGTCATCCCCTGTTGCAATCCCTCCCTGTCAGCAAACAGAAACAGGTGTATTTCTTTGACTACCATCCCTTTGCAAGGATTCGAGGACCACTTGCTGCACGCCTGATGGTGGATCAGCTTCAGCAGGCCCTGAAAACAGGCTGCACCGTTCACTGTTGATTTCCAGAGAGCAAGAAATCCCTCCTGAGCTTCCAGGAGGGATTTTGCCATCAAGGTCAGAGGTGAACAGCGTCCAGGTCAGGCAGGAGGGTGACGCTCTCCTGCTCGTTGGGGTCGGTGCGGGCCAGAAGGGCCACTGCTTCTTCGGTCTGGCTCATGTTGTAGGGCAGGTGGGGCATGTTGGCTGGAATGTACAGGTAGTCTCCTGCACGCACCACCAGGTGGTCTTTGAGGCCTTCTCCATACCACATGCCCACTTCACCTTTCAGCATGTAGATGGCCGTTTCATGTTCCTGGTGCAGGTGGGCTTTTGCTTTTGCCCCCGGAGGAAAGGTGTTGAGGTGCATGCAGAGGCCCTGTGATCCTGTGCTCTGCGTGGAGATGCCCATCTGGTAATCAAGGCCCTGTTTGCCTCTGTACTGCTCATCGGAGCGGACCACTTTGCAGGTCAGTAAAGTGCTTTCCATGGCAAGTCCTTTCCAGCAGCCTGAATGCTGCTGTATACAATCTGGATTACTGTATTCATACCATAAAAAAACCGCCCAAGTGGGCGGTTAAAAAGATTAACTTTGTGTACTTCCAACTCAAACGTAACGTTTGAAAACCAGCACTGCATTCTGTCCACCAAACGCAAAGGAGTTGGACATGGCGTACTCCACCTGCTGCTCCCGGGCCTGGTTGGGGATGTAATCCAGATCCAGCTCGGGATCAGGGTCCTCGTAATTGATGGTGGGGGGAAGCACTCCAAATTTGAGGGCCTGGGCACAGGCAATGGCTTCCACGGCCCCTGCGGCCCCCAGCAGGTGTCCAGTCTGGGATTTGGTGCTGCTCACGGCAAGCTTGCAGGCATGATCTCCAAACACAGACTTGAGGGCCTGCGTTTCTGCCAGATCGTTGGCGGGGGTGGAGGTCCCGTGGGCATTCACATACCCGATCTGCTCGGGTTCCACACCGGCACTTTTCAGGGCACGGCGCATGGCCAGAGCTGCACCACGGCCCTCAGGAGCAGGCATGGTCATGTGGTAGGCATCAGCACTGGTGCCGTAGCCCACAACCTCTGCATAGATGCGTGCACCGCGCTTCAGGGCATGCTCCAGTTCTTCCAGAATCAGGATGCCTGAGCCTTCCCCCATGACGAATCCATCTCTGGAGGCGGTAAAAGGACGGCTTGCCTTCTGGGGCTCATCGTTGCGGGTGGACAGGGCCTTCATGCTGGCAAATCCGCCCATGGACATTCCAGTGATGGCAGCTTCTGCTCCTCCTGTCACCATGATGTCTGCCTCACCACGCTGAATGATGCGGAAAGCATCACCAATGGCACCACTTCCCGTGGCACAGGCGGTCACCACAGTGCTGCTTGGACCCATCAGGCCATAGCGCATGGCCACCTGCCCGGAAGCCATGTTGGCAATCATGGTGGGAATGAAGAAAGGCGAAATCCGGTTTGGACCCTTGGTGACGAAGGTCACCGCTGCCTCCTGATAGGACTCCAGGCCACCAATGCCACTGCCAATCAGGGAACCAGCGTGCTCGCCTGCCACATCTTCTTCTTTCAGACCTGCATCTTCCAGGGCCAGTGCAGCACCCACCATCGCCATCTTGACGAAGCGGTCCATGCGTTTGGCCTCTTTGGGATCAATCCAGCGGGAGAAGTCCAGGTGAACCTCGCCAGCAATTCTGCTGTTGATCACGCTGGCATCAAAATAGGTCAGTGGTCCCACGCCACTTTTGCCAGAGTGCTGTCCTTCCAGGAAAGCCTCGGCTCCCACACCAATGGGAGTGACTGGACCCACCCCTGTCATCACAACTCGTTTCACGTCGTGCCTCCTCTAAAAGAGTGTGTCTTCGCACTAAACACAAATTATATCCTGCATCACAGCAAAATGACCGGATTGGACCAGGTTCAACTTCTGCGCCTCACAGAAGCCAGCAGAATCCTGTGCAGGAAGACAGCCAGCCATGAAAGCTGGCCATCCTTCAGACAACACAAAAGATTAGCACAGGACGCTGCATCCACCTAGCTGTTCTTGTCTGTATCCTGTCCGGTCTCTGGGCGTTTTTTCAGGTCTGCTGGAGCTTCTGAAGCTGGGGCCTGCTTGAACTCGACCACCAGAGGTTCCCCTCCCCAGTTGACGGTCTTCCTGGAGGCAGGAATCATGATCTGCGCCTCGTCCATGGCCCGCTTGATGCGGCGGTTGAACTCACGGCCCAGTGCCCACTGGGATTTGGGAAGCACCTTGAAAAGGGCGCGGATGTTCACCGAATCCATGTTGAGGGCGGTGATCCCCTGCACTTCTGGCGCTTCCAGAAAGTGATCTTTCCACTCGGCTTCCTCATAGAGTTCCCCGGCGACTTTCTTGATGACCTCAATGGCCCTGTCAAGATCTGCGTCGTAGCCCACACTGACGTTGGCCACAAAACGGCTCCACTCTTTGGACTGCACGCTCACGGTCTGGATCTGGCCGTTGGGAATGATGTGCACCGTGCCATCCAGCGCACGCAGGTGGGTCACCCGCAAATTCAGCTTCTCCACACCGCCAGACAGGTTGGGGTTGTTGTTCACGATGATGGAATCATCCACCCCATACTGGTCTTCGAGCAGGATGAAAAACCCGGTGAAGATGTCCTTGATCAGGGCCTGTGCCCCGAAGGACACCGCCAGACCCAGCACCGATACCGAAGCCAACAGGGCACTGGAACGGATGCCCAGGTTGTCGAGCACCATCACAAAAGCCAGAATCACGATGATCACTGTTGCCGTGCTGCGCAAAACCCCGGTCAGTGTTCGAACACGCACCGTTCTGCGGCTGAATTCATTGCCAGGAACGATGCGCTCTGCAAGCTGATTCACAACTTTCAGAGCAATGTAACTCAGGAGGATCACTGCAACAATGCGACCAATCACCTGGGTGAACCAGGCCACCACTTCATTGCCCTGCTGGTAAAACGCAGCAAGATGCTCCATCCTGAGCGTATAAATGCCCACCACCACAGCCATGTAGATGATGGCAACAAGCCAGCCCAGTCGAATGAAACGGAACAGTCGAAGGTCCTGTGCCCCGACTGCCCGCTCAGCGTACACTTCCGCAAACCTGAGTGCTTTTGAGCCCATCAGCCACATGCCGTAAAGCACAGCAAGTCTGAGCACCAGTGCAATGATCATTGAAGGTTGCAAAAAATCCCACATGGTATTCAGGCTAACAAATCACCTTAAGAATTCTGTGCGTCAGCAACAAGAAAGCTTAATCAGGGATTGCCCGATTGCAGAGGCAGGCATTCACCCACTTGCAGGACTTGAAAAAGATTTAAGCCTGCCCAGCACATCCTTCTGGTAGGCTTCATGGGCCACCCGCACAGCATTCTTAACCGCTTTGACATCCCCACTGCCGTGCCCGATGAACACCAGGCCCTGCACGCCCAGCAGCACACTGGCCCCATATTCACTGGGGTCCACACGGTCTGCAATTTTCCTGAGGGCAGGTCGGGCCAGCATGGCCCCAATTTTGGACACAAGCGTGCTCATCAGGGCCTCCTTGATCCAGCCCATCAGTACTTTTGCCTCGCCCTCGGCAGTCTTGAGGACGACATTGCCCGTGAAACCATCGGTCACGATGATGTCTGTGGTGCCCTTGAAGATGTCCTTGCCTTCCACATTGCCGTAGAAGTTGATCTCCGGGGTCTGTTTCAGCAGGGGATGGGCTTCGAGCACCAGGGCACTGCCCTTGTGTTCCTCTTCTCCAATGGACAGCAGCCCAACGCTGGGTCTGGGTCTGTTGTGCACCGCCTGATAATAGGCCGAGGCCAGCACAGCCCACTGCTGCAGATAGGGCGCTTTGATGTCCGCATTTGCACCCACATCCAACAGGGCACAAAAGCCCTTCTGGGAGGGCATGTAGGCCATGATGGCTGGACGGTCCACCCCTTTGATGCGGCCCAGGGTAAAGAGCGCACTGGCCATGGTGGCCCCACTGTGCCCCATCGACACTGCAGCTCCGGCTTTGCCTTCTTTCACCAGGCGGGTGCACACGTTGATGCTGGCTTCAGGTCTGCGCCGCACATCCGAGGCATGCTCATCCATGGTGATGAAATCCGCCGTGTGGTGAACCTGAACGTTCGGGTTCTGGGGGTACTTCTTCAGTTCTGCCTGCACCTGGGCTTCATCGCCCACCAGCAGAACAGGTATTCCAAGCTGGGCGGCCTCAACGGCCCCGGCCACCACCACACCGGGTCCGAAGTCACTGCCCATGGCATCTAGCGCAATTGGTAAGGTCTCCATCCGAAAGAGCATTATAAACCTTCAGGGTGTGCAGAAAACTGAACTTGGGTAAAGGGCAGAAGGCAGAAGGCAGAAAGCAGAAGGCTTACGTGGCTTTAGCGGATGCCATGCTTGCCTTCTGCCTTTGGCTTTCTGCCTTCTGCAAAAAGAAAAGCAGGGTCTCCCCTGCCTGATCAGATCCTTGCTTTGTTCAGAACTCTTCGGAATCGTCAGAGTCGCTCGAGGGCATGTAGTAGGGCTTGGTTTCGGTGCGCATTTCGCTGGGGAGGCGGTAACCGGGACGTTCCACAGAGGTGCGGATGTCTTTGAGGTCGATGTATTCGTCTGCAGCATTGCGCAGTTCGTAGCTGGTCATCTCGGGGATGCTGGCCACAATCACGCGCTTGCCTTTGAAGCGCAGCACTTCACAGGGACGCTCGAAGTCGCCGTCTCCGGTGAGCAGGATGGCGGTGTCGTAGAGGTCGGTGGTCGCCAGCAGGTCGGTGACAATCTCGATGTCGAGGTTGGCCCGGCGGTGGGTTTCACCGGTTTCGCTGTCGGTGATTTCACGCAGGGGTTTGGTGCGCACGGTGTATCCCATGTAGGTCAGGGCGTCGATGAAACGCTTCTGCTTGTCGTCCATGGGGTAGGGCACAGCGGTGTAGTAGAAGGCATTGTAAAGACGACCTTTTTCCGCAAAATACTCCAATATCTTGCGATGATCGAAATTCCAACCCAAACGTTTTGCAGCGGCGTACACGTTCGCGCCGTCGATGAACAGAGCCACTCGTTCCATAGGTCCACTCCTTGAGGTCAATCAATAAAATTTTGTTTCCCGGCTTTCACACGGTACTCCCCAGTATACGGTTTCTCACTTCTCAGAGTAAAGCGAATTTGCCCTCAATCCAGCGGAATTTCAGGTGTCACTTCAGGATCGCTCAAGGCCTGCCACACTGTTTCCTTAAGCGAACACAGGTTGATTCCCTCAAAAAGACAGGGGATTTCATTCAGATGACGCTGGGCTTTATGAAAGTTGCGGTGCGTCAAACTGCCGTGCACCCAGCGTTTGTGCATTGCTGCAGCAAAGAGGATCAGCACAGAAAGGGCTTTTCGGTCATCTCCAGTGGCCTGCATCCAGAGTTCTTCCCAGGCCTCGTGCGCCTCCCAGTACTGGCGGGCGTTGAACAGCAGGATGCCTTTTTTCAGCCTTTCTTGCATGCTTCGATCATAACACGTACAAGATCTGCACTTTAAATTTTAAAGTATAACTTATCTCCCAATCTCCAGCACGCAAAAGCGTAGAATACGGTCATGGGCAAGGCACAAGAAATCACCGACCAAAATTTTGACAGCACCATTCAGGAAGGGCTCACCCTCGTGGACTTCTGGGCTCCCTGGTGCGGACCCTGCCGCATGGTTGCTCCTGTGATCGAAGAACTCGCTGGCGATTACGAAGGCCAGGTCAAAGTCACCAAACTGAACGTGGACGACAACCAGGCCACCGCCATGAAATTCCGCGTCATGAGCATCCCCACCGTGATCCTCTTCAAAGACGGCCAACCCGTCGAAGTGACCGTTGGCGCACGGGGCAAACCCCACTTCAAGCAGGTCATTGAGAAACACCTTGATACTGTCAAGAACTGAACCCAGAGTTCAGAAGAAAAGAAGCGGATTGATCCGCTTCTTTTTTGTTTAGAGGGTCATTTCACCTGAACAATTTCCAGAAGATGCTGGTAAATGGCATACCCCTCATCCCACAACCCCAGACCTGAGGCGCTGTTGATGTGTCCCTTTGAACCCACATTGATGAAAGCTGCACCCCAGGCCTGTGCCATCTCCTGTGAGCGTTCAATGGTGGCATAAGGATCATCGGTGCTGGCCACGACCACTGCCCTGAACGGCAAGGGCTCCAGATGCATTGGAGTGAAGGACTTCACCTCTTCCGGCGTGTCCTTCCGGGCCAGATCGGGTGGAGCCACCATCAGGACGGCAACCACAGGATGGTTGATCACGCAGCATCCCCAGTGGGCCATGGCCTGACAGCCCAGACTGTGGGCAAGGATCACCGTGGGCTCTTCCGACTGGCCAATCACCTCATCCAGACGGGAGGTCCAATTGCGCAGGTCAGGCCGCTCCCAGTTGTCCTGTTCGATGCGCTGAAATCCATGCATTTTTTCCCACAGGGTCTGCCAGTGTTCAGGGCCGCTTGATCCCCATCCGGGGAGGGTCAACACTCGGGTCATGCCCCGATTAAATCCTTTTTGGGCTCCGGAAATCAACCTTTACCATCAACTTCTGTCGCGCGGTGAGGTCGTGGATTCCCGTTGAATCAGCTCCGTTGGAAAAGGACCGGGAACTTCAGGATTCTGGCCTTCTGCCAGAGACACCAGCATCTGGACTGCCACCTCTCCCATCTGCTGCAGGGGTTGCCGTACAGTGGTCAGACCCGGGCGGGAGGCGGCAGCAATGGGCAGGTCATCGAATCCCACCACAGACAGATCCCGGGGCACTTCCATGCCGAGATCCTGGGCCATGTGGATTGCACCCAGAGCCATGGCATCCCCCGAAACAAAAAGGGCCGTGGGCGGCTCAGGGAGGGTCAACAGACGCTGCGTGGCCTGCTCTCCACTGACTTTGGTGTAGTTGCCATGCTGAATGTAGCCTTGTGGGATCTGCAGTCCGGCAGCAGCCATGCTTTCCAGATAGCCCCTGTAACGTTCATCGGCATCGTTGCGGTCATGGAGGCCGGGCACAAAAGGACCTTCTGGACGACGCCCTTCATCTGCCAGACCACTGATGAAACCAATGCGGGTGTGACCGAGCGAGATCAGGTGCTGCATCGCCTGACATGCCCCTCCGTAATTGTCCACCGTCAGTGGCCTGTCTCCGGGGCCGTCCACACTGACCACATGGGCAGGCAGATCGGTGTGTTTCCAGCGTCCATCCCTCGAAGGCTGAATCAGGAGGGCTCCGGTGGAGAGGCGCGTCATCATGGAGAGGTCTGAAGTGCCACTTTCCACCAGCATCATCACCACCAGATCGTAATTCAGCGCTTCGGCGGCTCTGGCGGCACCCTGCACCACCTCTGAGGCGTAAGGCTTGTTCAGTTGCGGGGTGAACACACTGATCATGCGGGAACGGCCTCCTGCAAGGGCACGGGCCATGGGGTTGGCCCGGTATCCAGTGGCTTTGATGGACTCCAGCACCTTCTCCCGGGTGGCAGGCCGCACATTGGTCTTGCCGTTGATCACATTCGATACAGTCATGGGAGAGACACCCGCGTGTCTGGCGACATCGTCAAGGGTCACCGGAGCGGAATCTGTAGGCAGTAGGGTCATGGCTGGAGCAACCTCATCATTTCAAATCTCCCAGGAAGGTGCAATCAGGCAAATTGTAGCGGTATACCTCTTGCATTTTCAGAATTTTAGCGCTACATTACAACAGTATACAGACAATTTCGCTGTTCGTTGCTTTGTCGTTCCACCATGCTGACGACGAACATCTTTCTGCATTCCCTGTAGAAGCTCTGCGCCGACTGGCACAGGGTTGGATTCCAATTCTGCTCAGCAGGTCCAGCCTGCCTGAGAAGGTGACCCATTGTTCAAACCGTTGCTCCACTGGCTGTGTCAGGGGAAGGCCGACCCCTGGCCTCTCGTTCTCATCCCAAAAGTTTTTTCTGGAGGTTTTGATGCGCAAGTACACCCTTCTTTT
This sequence comes from Deinococcus cellulosilyticus NBRC 106333 = KACC 11606, assembly GCF_007990775.1. Classification (NCBI taxonomy): domain Bacteria; kingdom Thermotogati; phylum Deinococcota; class Deinococci; order Deinococcales; family Deinococcaceae; genus Deinococcus; species Deinococcus cellulosilyticus. The sequence goes on from NZ_BJXB01000022.1 coordinate 81,544, forward strand.
CACTGGACTTCTCGCCGCCCTGAGCAGTTGCGGCACCCAGGTTGGTTCTCCTGGCAGCAACGCTCCCTCTGCAACAGTGGTCAAGCAGGCCGTCTGCGACCCTGCCAACATCGCCCTGAACAAATCGGCCCTGACCTCCTCCTCTGAATGGGGAGGCAACCTTGCCACTGCAGCAGCCCAGGCTTTCGACGGCAACACTGGAACACGCTGGTCCAGCGCCCACTCCGATCCCCAGTGGATTCAGGTGGACCTGGGCAGCATTCAGAGCCTCTGTGAAATCACCCTGCAATGGGAAACCGCATATGGCAGGGCTTTCCGCATCGAAGTGTCAGACACCGGCACCGGAGGCTGGACCCAGATCTACTCCACCACCACCAGCACAGGTGGCACCCAGGTGATCCCTGTCACTGGCTCAGGCCGTTACGTGCGCCTGACTGGAACCCAGCGGGCCACCCAGTGGGGCTACTCCCTGTGGGAATTCGGGATCAAAAAAGTGGGAACCGACATCTTCACCACGGACACCCCGGATTTTGGCCCCAACGTTAAAATTTTCAACGATGCCGACTCTGATGCCACGATTCAGGCTGCACTGGACAGCGCTTTCACTCCACATGTGAAAAGTGCCTCGGCCCAGTTCGGAGAACAGCGCTTCGCTTTCCTGTTCAAACCCGGCACCTACAACGTGTGGGCCAACGTGGGCTACTACACCCACCTGGCAGGGCTGGGCCTCAACCCTGACGATGTGACCATCACACGCAACATCAATGTGGACAGCGGCTGGAACTACGGAGATGAATCCAACGCCACCCAGAACTTCTGGCGCACTGTGGAAAACCTCGCTGTGCTGCCCGAAGGGGGAAGCACACGCTGGGCCGTTTCACAGGCTGCACCCATGCGCCGCGTCCACATCCGGGGCAACATGGCCCTTGGTCCTTCCAACATGGACTGGGGACAGGGCTATGCCAGCGGAGGCTACCTCGCAGACAGCAGGGTGGATGGTCAGATCATCTCCGGCTCCCAGCAGCAGTGGTACACCCGGGACAGCAGCATCGGCAGCTGGAATGGTGCCGTCTGGAACATGGTGTTCTCTGGCGTAAACGGTGCACCTGCCCAGACCTTCCCCAACCCACCCCACACCACCCTGGCCACCACCCCCGTCACCCGCGAGAAGCCCTACCTGTACATCATGCCTGATGGCAAGTACCGGGTCTTCCTGCCCTCCATGCGCACCAACTCTGCAGGAGCCACCTGGCCCAACACCCCTGGCACCTCCCTCCCCATGAGCCAGTTCTATGTGGCCAAACCTGGCGACAGTGCAGCCAAACTCAATCAGGCCCTTGCGCAAAACCTCAACCTGTTCTTCACCCCTGGGGTCTACCGCCTCAACCAGACCCTCAAAGTCACCCGTGCGAACACTGTGGTGATGGGCATTGGCCTGGCCACCCTGATCCCTGAAAACGGCATCACCGCCATGGAGGTCAGTGACGTGGACGGGGTTCGCATTGCAGACCTGCTGTTTGATGCTGGCACCACCAACTCCCCTGTCCTGCTGCAGGTGGGACCCACAGGCTCGTCTGTCAACCACTCGGCCAACCCCATCACTGTGCAGGATGTGTACTTCCGCATTGGGGGGGCTGTTGCCGGTAAAGCCACCACCAGCCTGGTGGTCAATGCCCACAACACCATCCTGGACCATATCTGGGCATGGCGTGGAGATCACGGTGCAGGCATCGGCTGGAACAGCAACACCGCCGATCACGGGGTGATCGTCAACGGCAACAATGTGCTTGCCACGGGCCTCTTCGTGGAGCACTACCAGAAACATCAGGTGATCTGGAACGGGCAGGGAGGCAAAACCATCTTCTTCCAGAATGAAATGCCCTACGACGTGCCCAACCAGAGCGTCTGGACCAGCGGAAATGGCAATGGCTACGCCGCCTACAAGGTCGCCAACTCCGTGACCACCCACGAAGCCTGGGGATTTGGTGTGTACTGCTTCTTCAACATCGGAGGCACCAACACCAACATCAATGCGGCCAGAGGCATCGAAGTGCCCAATGTCGCAGGGGTGAAGATGCGCCACATGCTGACAGTCTCTCTGGGCAACAACGGCAGCATCACCAATGTCATCAACAACACGGGGGCTGCAGTGCCCCTCCCCAACACCAACACTGTGCCCAGCTATGTGGTCAGTTACAACTGAAGGATCATGAGACCTGAACCAGAGATCAGGCTGAACAAGCAAAGTTCACAGTAGACAGTTCACAGTAGACAGCAAAACCAAAACAGCAAAAGCGACTGAATTGAAGCCATCATCTTTCATCCAGTCGCTTTTGCTGTTTGAACCATTTGACTGAGCCGCTCTGGACGAGCAGAACTGAGTTGAGATCAAGAGAAAACACATCTTGAACCCTCTCACTGTGAACTGAAAACTGTGAAATGAAGTCTTCCCTAAATGCTGCTGCCCAGAAAACTCAATTCCCGCTGGTCCTCACCTTTCACCTGTCTGAGGGCCTGTTCCAGATCGGCAATCAGGTCATCTGCATCCTCAATCCCGATGGACAGGCGCACCAGACCATCTGTCACACCCACAGCTTTTTTCGCTTCCTCTGGCATGGGAGAATGGGTGGTGCTGGCAGGATGGCAGGCCAGAGATTCCACATCCCCCAGTGACACTGCCTGGGTGAAGAGTTTCAGGCTGTCCAGGAAACGGGCACACGCGGCAAAACCACCATCAAGCTCAATGGCAAGCACCCCCCCTGCAGACTTCAGGTAACGTCTGGCCTGTTCATGGCTGGGATGGGAGCGCAGCCCTGCATAATGGACAGCCCTGACTGCAGGGTGTCCCTGCAGGTATTCAGCCACCTTCTGGGCATTTCTGGCATGGGCGTCCATGCGGATGGGGAGGGTTTTGATCCCCCGCATCAGCAGGAAAGCCTCAAAGGGTCCCAGGGCTCCTCCCAGATGCCTGAGCCCTTCAAAACGGACCATGTGCATCAGGTCTGCTTTGCCTGCCACCACACCAGCAATCAGGTCTCCGTGCCCGGAAAGGTACTTGGTTGCAGAGTGCACCACCACATCCGCTCCATGTTCCAGAGGACGGAACAGGTACGGGGTCGGGAAGGTGTTGTCCACCACCACCAGGGCACCCACAGCCCTTGCCAGATTCACCACTTTTTCCACATCCCAGACTTTCAGGGTGGGGTTGGTGACGGGCTCGAAAAAGACCATCTTGACCCTGTCTGACAGAACGTTCTGCAGGGCATCAAGATCGTGACAGCGGTGAATGGTCACTCCAAATTTGGTCAGGATCTCCTGAAAAAAGCCATCTGTTCCCCCATAAATCGGGTCCAGAAAGGCCATCTCGTCGCCACTTTTCAGCACGGTGACCATCAGGGCACTGATGGCCGCCATCCCACTGCTGAAAGCCACAGCGTCTTCTGCACCCTCCAGGGCAGCCAGTTTGACCTCCAGTGCCCGGGTGGTGGGGTTGGAAATGCGCGTGTAAATGTAGCCTTCTTTTTCCCCGGCAAAAAGCGCCCTTCCCTGCTCTGCATCAAAATAGGTGAAGGTGCTGGTCTGGTAGATGGGTGTGGCGTGCGCACCGGTCTGGGGGTCAGCTCCCCCACCCGCATGCACAGCTTTGGTGTTGAAGCCTGACATGTGGACTCCTTTCGAGAGAAGGAAAATTCAGCTTTTGTGTACACCCATTTTAGCTTTCTCTTTACTCTCAGGGAATGACAGCAGCAGGGCAGAATCCCGGAAACACTTTGGAAATTGTGCCAGAATCTGAGCATGCCTTTGGAAAACAAAAATCTGGATGAAACCGCCTGGAAACTGCTGGAACTCCTGCAGCAAGACGCCCGCATGAGCTACAAGGATCTCGCCAGACATGTGGGCCTCACCCCTCCAGCTGTGGCAGAGCGTCTCAAAAAGCTGGAAGATGCAGGCATCATCCGGGGATACACGGCAGATCTGGACCTTGCCGCACTGGGTCGGCCTCTTGTGGGGTTCATCCGCCTCAGTGCCACAGGCGACAAATTCCCCTTTCTGGACCACATCACTGAGAACATCCCCGAATCGCTGGAATTCCACCGCATCACAGGCGGAGACAGTTACATGCTGAAGGTGGCCGTCAGAGACATGGCCCATCTGGAAAGCGTGCTGGACAGACTCTCCCCTTATTGCACCCCCACCACTTCACTGGTGATTTCCTCTCCCCTGCCCACCCGCATTGTCCGGCCCCTCCCCTGAGACCCTCAGACCACATTTTGCAGACAGGCCCCTCCATCTTCCAGAAGACAATGTGCTACAGTCTGGTTATGTTCGTGGTACGAATTATTCGCCAGCCCGGGGGACTCCTCGGGTAGGCTGTCGTATCCCTACCCCGACCCCCAGCAAGTTCTGCTGGGGGTTTTTCTTTTTGCTCTGGAGGCAATCATGATGACAGGCACACAGATGACGGCAGAGGAAAACACAGACACAGCAGCATTCATGGAGCAGGTCCTGCGGACCCACGTGTACAACCTGGCCATTGAAACCCCCCTGCAGGAAGCCCGGACTCTCAGCAGGCACCTGAACAACCGCATCCTGTTCAAACGTGAAGACCACCAGCCCATCTACTCCTTCAAACTGCGTGGAGCCTGTCAGAAGATCAGCAGCCTGTCTGATGAGGAAAAGGCCAGAGGCATCATCACAGTGTCTGCAGGAAACCATGCCCAGGGGGTGGCTTACACTGCACACCATCTGGGCCTCAGGGCTGTGGTGGTCATGCCCGAAATTGCTCCACAGATCAAAGTGGAGTCTGTCAGAGACTGGGGATCAGAAGTGATCCTGTATGGCCAGAATGTCACCGAAGCAGAGCAGCACGCTCGCAAACTGCAACAAGAACAGAACCTGACTTTCGTGCATCCCTATGATGATCCCCTGGTGATCGCTGGACAGGCCACGGTGGGTCTCGAACTTCTCCGTCAGGCTCCCGCAGAACCGTACACCGTCTTCATCCCTGTGGGCGGAGGGGGCCTGATCGCTGGAATCGCCACGGTCCTGAAAGCCATCCGCCCGGACATCAGGGTGGTCGGTGTTGAACCTGAAAATGCCGACGCCATGATCCAGAGCATCCAGGCTGGTCAGCAGGTCAGGCTTGAGCATCTCGACACCTTTGTGGACGCTGTGGCCGTCAAACAGGCAGGCTTCCATCCCTTCACACTGGCGCAGAAGCACGTCGATGACTGGGTGACGGTCAGCAACCATGAGGTCTGCCTCGCCATCCGGGACATCTACAACGACACCCGCACCTTCATGGAACCCGGAGGAGCACTGGGCACCGCAGGAATGAAAAAATACGTGCAGGAAAAGGGCCTCACCGGGCAGACCCTGATCACCATCACCAGTGGAGCCAACGCAGACTTTGACCGCATTCGGGAGGTGGCCCAGAGGCTTTTTGAGGGGCAGAAGCCTGTGGGAAGGGTGCTGCTGTAGATTCCCACAAAGCAAAACCCCTCCTCCCGAAGGAAGAGGGGTTGTTGTTTGCTTCTGAACTCAGATCAGTTCGATCAGAGCGACAGGAGCGGAATCACCGCGACGCACACCAACGCGCAGAATGCGGGTGTAACCACCGTTCTGGTTGGCGTACTTGGGGGCGATTTCGCCGAGCAGTTTGCGCACCACTTCTTTGTCGTTGATGTCGCTGCTGATCACACGACGGGCGTGCAGGTCGTTGCCTTTGGCAACGGTGATCAGGTGCTCAACGAAGGGGCGCAGCTCTTTGGCTTTGGCTACTGTGGTCTGAATGCGGCCTTCGCGCAGCAGGGCAGTCGCCTGGGCGCGAGCCAGGGCGGTACGTGCGCTGCTGTTACGGTTCAGTTTGCGGCCAGCTCTACCGTGACGCATGTCTTACTCCTTATTCCTTCAAGCTCAGTCCGTGCAGGGCGAGCTGTTGCTTTATCTCATCGAGTGAACGCTCCCCGATGCCAGGGACCTTTTTGAGGTCTCTGTCCGAAAGGGCGCACAGGGCATCCACGGAATCAATCCCTTCCTCTTTGAGGGAGTGCAGAACCCTGGTGGTCAGGCCCAGGCCGTCGAGGGTCACTCGGGGCTGGAGCTGCTCGGGGAACGGCTCGGGGTTGATGTTCACGCTGGTGATGATGGGCGTTTCCGGGTACACCGTGGTGGCAGGCACCGTGGGGATGCTGGTCACAACAGTGGGGCTGGGGGTGGTTTCTACAGTGTCACTGAAGACAGTGAGTTCATTCCGCAGGATCTCCACGGCTTTGTCCAGGGCCATTTTGGGGTCGATGGAGCCGTCCGTCCAGACGCGAATGATCAGGCGGTCCAGGTCGGTCTGCTGTCCCACACGGGTGTCTTCCACGTGGTAGGCAACGCGCTTCACGGGGGTGAAGATGGCGTCGACAGGGATGGAGTTGATGCGGTCCTTGATGGCATGCTTGTCCGCAGGGACGTAGCCTTCGCCTTCTTCAACGCGCACTTCCATCACCAGTTTGCCGCCCTCTGCGAGGGTGGCAATGACCTGGTCGCGGTTCACAATTTCCGCGTCCATGGGAACTTCAAAGTCAGCAGCGGTGACCACCTTCGGACCCTGAGCGCGCAGTGTGAGCGTCTTGGGACCGGGAGCGTGGAATTTCACCACCAGTTCTTTGAGGTTCAGGATGATCTGGATGACGTCCTCAGTGACGCCTGGAATCGTGGAGAATTCATGCAGGACATCTTCGATGTACACGCTGGTGACCGCCGTACCTGGAATGGACGACAGCAGGATGCGGCGAAGGGGATTTCCGATGGTTACGCCATAACCACGTTTGAGTGGCTCCAGGGTAAACTCACCGTAGTTCCCGTCAAGGCGTGCTTTAAGCTGCGGTTTTTTGTTCTCCACGTAAACCTCCGTTAACGTGAGTAGTACTCGATGATGAAGTTCTCGTTAATGGGCAGGGCCAGATCTTCACGGGCAGGCAGGCGCAGGAATTGACCTTTGCCAGCTTCAGCGTCCAGGGAGAGCCAGGGGCTGCCTTTGCGTTTCTTGGCCAGTTCCAGGTTTTCCTGAATGAAGCCAATGGACTTGCTGCGCTCGGCAACGGAGATTTCGTCGCCAGCTTTGACACGGTAGGAAGCAATGTCCACGCGCTTGCCGTTCACGAAGATGTGACCGTGACCCACGAACTGGCGGGCCTGGCGGCGGGTGGAGGCGAGGCCCATGCGGAACACCACATTGTCCAGGCGGCTTTCGAGCAGCTGAAGGAACACGGTGCCGGTCACGCCGGGAACGTTGGAAGCTTCCTCAAACAGGTTGCGGAATTGCTTCTCGTTCACGCCGTACAGACGGGCGAGTTTCTGTTTTTCACGCAGACGGACCCCGTAGTCGGAGGTCTTGCTGCGGCGGGCGCCGTGCTGTCCTGGAGGACGGGGACGACGATCAAGGTACTTCTGGACTTTTTCGGTCTCAGCCAGGTTGACGCCTTCGCGACGGCTGAGTTTAACAACTGGACCACGGTAACGACCCATCTAACTCACATCCTCTTTTTCTTGGGCAGGCGGCAGCCGTTGTGGGGAACGGGAGAGTCATCCATGATGGATTTGACATCGATGCCGCTGGCTTGGATGGCGCGGATGGCCTGTTCACGGCCAGATCCGGTGCCACGCACGACGACTTCCACCTGGCTCATGTTGAAGGTGCTCTGCGCCTTCTTCACAGCGTCGGCGGCGGCCAGTTGAGCAGCGTAAGGGGTGCCCTTTTTGCTGCCTTTGTAGCCGATGGTGCCACCCGAGGACCATGCGAGAGAGTTGCCGTCCATGTCAGTGATGGTGACGATGGTGTTGTTGTAGGAAGCGTGGATGTAAGCACGGCCGTGAGGAATGTTACGGCGGGTACGCTTGGTTCTGGTGTTGGTCTTAGCTTTAGCCATTTCAATTCACCCTTACTTCCGCGCGGCTTTCTTCTTACCAGCAACGGTCTTACGGGGACCTTTACGGGTACGGGCGTTGGTCTTGGTACGCTGACCACGCACAGGAAGGCCACGGCGGTGACGGAGGCCACGGTAGGCACCGATGTCCATCAGACGCTTGATGTTCTGACCGATTTCGCTCTTGAGGTCACCTTCGACCTTGTAGGTCTTCTCGATGTCTTCACGGAGCTTGGCGATTTCTGCTTCGGTCAGGTTCTTCACGCGGGTGTCGGGGTTGACGCCAGTGCGTCCCAGAACTTCGCGGGAACGGGTGAGACCAATGCCGAAAATGTAGGTGAGCGCAATTTCAACGCGCTTTTCACGTGGGATATCAACACCTGCAATACGAGCCATGATTCACCTTACCCTTGACGCTGCTTGTGCTTGACGTTTTCGCAGATCACGAAAACGCGGCCGTGGCGACGAATGACTTTGCATTTGTCGCACATCTTCTTGACGGAAGTCTGAACCTTCATGTCTTTCTCCTTCGCGCCGCCTCCTGCAGTTCTCACTTGACCGTTCCGTGGGCAAAACCCAACTTTTCTGAACGAAGTGAAAGTGCCTCAGCTGGCGCTCCACCCCTCTTGCTCTGGGAGCAAGAGAGATATCACTTCATGGCTTCACAGCCAGTTAGTGACTTACTTGCGGTATACGATGCGGCCCCGAGTGGGGTCGTAAGGCGAAATTTCGAGGACGACCCGATCTCCAGGCAGAATGCGGATGTAGTGAATTCTCATTTTTCCGCTGATGTAAGCCAGGATTTCGTGTCCGGAATCGAGTTGAACTTTGAACGTGGTGTTCGGCAGGGCTTCGGTGATCACACCCTCTGCACGAATGGTGTCGTCTTGCTTCTTCTCGCTTTTTCCTCGATTTTCTTTAATTGGTCTTTTCGCCACGCGTCCTCCGGGTCATCGGGTCTTGTCTTTACAGCCTTGCACGTCTTTCGCACGTTAAAAAGGCTTGTAAAAAACAAGCCAAAGAAAAGAGTACCATCAAACCTGTTTTTTTACAAGGGGTACTGCGCCTTAATCGTTACTCCACAGCCTGCACAATGCGCTGGTAGACGTCATCCAGACCACCAATGCCATCCACACGTTTCAGAACACCACGGGCAGCATAATAGTCCACCAGGGGTTTGGTGTTGGTGTGGTAGACCTCCTGGCGGGCCCGGGCGGTCTCTTCGGTGTCGTCAGAGCGCCCTGAGGTCTTCCCTCTCTCCACGATGCGAGCAATCAGTTCTTCATCGGGGACTTCCAGCAGGGGAACCGCATGGATGGGGGCACCGAGTTCTTCGAGCAGCATGTCGAGGCCTTCGGCCTGGGCACGGGTTCTGGGGAACCCATCAAAGATCACCCGGATTTTTTCCATGCTGGCAAGTTTGTCGCGAATCAGAGCAATCAGGATGGGATCAGGCACCAGCTGACCTGCTGCAAGAATGGGAGCCACCTGCTGCCCCAGTTCGGTCTGGCGGGCCACATGGTCCCGCAGAATGTCTCCGGTGGAAATTTGCAGCAGGTCCTGTTCAGCGGCCAGGCGAGCTGCCTGGGTTCCCTTCCCTGCCCCGGGAGGTCCCAGGAAAATCAGCACTTTGTTGGACTTCATATCTCTCCTCCCAGTGATTTGAAGAGCACGTCACAACCCTTCATTCACTTCAATAGGCCCTATTCTAACGTGCAGAGTGTTCTGTCTTTTCACGGATGATCATACGGGAAGAATGCAACCTGTAACTCTCTGCGTTGTGACACCCTGTTCACGCCCAGCAGACAAGGGCAGGATGTCCTGATAAAAGAAAGAGAACCCCGTAAGGTTCTCTTTTCATTCCACATGACTTGTTTACAGCCTTCCCCGCAGGCGCCCTTTGGAAATGAATCCATCGTAGCTGCGCAGGGTGAGCTGGGCTTCCACCTGTTTCAGGGTGTCAAGTGCCACACCCACCAGAATGAGCAAACCCGTTCCTGAGAAGGCAAACAGTGTGCTTCCACTGATCCCGGAGACGGCTTGCATCACTTGAGGCACCAGCACCAGGAAACCCAGGAAAATGGCTCCCCACAGGGTGATGCGGGTGGAGATGAAGTTCAGGTACTCTGCTGTGGCCACACCTGGACGCACACTGGGAATAAAGCCACCGCTTTCACGGAGGTTCTCAGCAATGCGTTTGGGGTCAAACTGGATGCTGTTGTAAAGGAAGGTGAAACCAATCACCAGCAACACGTCCAGAGCGATCCCGGTGGGTGAGGTCAGAGAGAACCAGCGTTGCAGGAAAGTCACCAATTCAGGGTTGCTGGTGGCAAAACTGGTCTCCAGAACCTGCACAATGGTCATCACGGCACTTGCGAAGATCACAGGGATCACACCGGCACCGTTCAGTTTGATGGGCAGGTAGGTCTGCTGCTTGGCGTACTGCTTCCCCCCAATCTCCTTACGGGCATACTGGATGGGAATCCTTCGTTCGGCTTGCAACACCAGAACAATTCCGATCACTGTTGCCAGAATGACCAGGAAGAACGCCACGATGCCCAGCAGAGAGACCGCCTCGTTCTGATAGAGGTCAATGATCTGGGAGATCGCCGTGGGAAAACTGGCAGCAATCCCGGCAAAGATGATCATGCTGACCCCGTTACCGATTCCCACTTCGGTGATGCGCTCACCAATCCAGAGGGTAAACGCAATGCCTGCCACCTGGGTCAGGACCACATTGATCCTGAACATCCACCCAGGTTCCCAGCCAGAGGCCAGAAAGCGTCCGCTTTCAGCCTCTCCCACCAGAATGGCGAAAAACAGGGCCTGAATGGCACCCAGCCCAATGGCTCCATAACGGGTGTACTGGGCAATGGCTTTGCGCCCCTCCTCCCCTTCCTTCTGGAGTTTTTCCAGGGCAGGGATGGAGGTGGTCAGGATCTGCATGATGATGCTGGATGTGATGTAAGGCAGCACACCCAGTGCAAAAATACTGAATTGTGCGAGGTTCCCACCCGAGATGTTGCTGATCAAGCTCAACAGGCCGCCAGCACTGCCGGCAGCCTGTGAGATGCTTGTGGGATCGACCCCTGGCGTGGGAATGGCACTTCCCAGTCGGTAGATCGCCAGCAACAGCAAGGTATAGAGGAACTTCCGCTGCAATTCAGGAATGCGAAATGCGTCGCGGAAGGCCCGAAGCATTACTCCTCCTCGGGGAGGATGACTTTTCCGCCAGCGGCTTCAATTTTGGCAATGGCGCTCTGGGAAGCAGCGTCCACGTGCAGGGTATAGGCACCCGTGACTTCGCCAGCAGCCAGCAGTTTGATGGGACGGTTGCCGTTGCGCACCAGACCGCTGATGATGAAGTCTTCGAACTGCACGGTGCTGCCAGCCTCGAAACGCTCGAGGTCACGCAGATTGACCAGGGCGTACTCGATGCCCTCGTGGCTGAAACCACGCTTGGGCAGGCGGCTCAGCAGGCTGCTGCGTCCACCTTCGAAGAAGTGGCCTTTGCCTGCTCCACTGCGGCTCTTCTGGCCTTTGTGGCCACGACCGCTGGTTTTGTCGGTTCCACCAGGACCACGACCAACGCGTTTGCGGTCTTTGCGGCTGCCGGGGGTGGGTTTGAGGTCGCTCAGTTTCATTCCTGAACCTCCAGGAGGAATTTCACCTTGTTGACCATGCCTTTGACAGCATCGGTGTTGGGCACTTCGCGCTCGTCACCGATTTTTTTCAGGCCGAGAGCCTTCACGGTTGCGATCTGGTCACCAGGTCGCCCGATGGTGCTACGAACGAGTTTGATCTTCATTGTGCGCCTCCGCGCAGTTCTTCGACCTGCTTCTTGGTCTTCAGGCTCTTGAGACCATCGAACACGGCGTAAGCCACGTTGATCTGGTTTCTGGAACCGAGTTCCTTGGAGAGCAGGTTGGTGATGCCAGCGAGTTCAGCAATGGCACGGGGCACGGAGCCGGCGATCACACCGGTACCGGGGCCTGCGGGCTTCAGGATCACGCGGCTGGTGGTGCTGGCACCCACGATGTCGTGAGGAATGGTGCCGTTTTCCACAGGAACCTGGATCATGTTCTTGCGAGCAACTGCTTTGGCTTTCTCGATGGCGACAGGCACTTCTTTGGCCTTGCCGATGCCCATCCCGACGCGACCGTTGCGGTCACCGATGACGACGAGAGCAGCGAAGCGGAAACGGCGACCACCCTGGTAGGTCTTGGCGGTGCGGTTGACGCTGATCATCTTTTCTTCGAATTCACCGGTTTCGCGTTCGCGGTTGTTGTTACGATTAAAACTCAAGGCCACCCTCCCTTGCAGCGTCGGCCAGGGCTTTCACGCGGCCATGGTATTTGTAGCTACCACGGTCAAAAACCACTTGCTTGACGCCTTTGGCAAGCGCAGCTTCAGCGAGGGCTTTGCCCACAGCAGCAGCAGCGTCGGTTTTGGTGCCTTCCACGTTCAGGGCCTTGGAGGCCACCTGGGCGAGGGTCACACCGTTCTTGTCATCGATGATTTGCGCGTAGATGTACTTGCTGGAGCGGAACACGCTCAGGCGCGGACGATCAGAGACCTGCTTGATCTTGGCGCGGTTGGAGTACTTACGGCGCAGGGTACGATCTAATGCGGGCATTATTTCTTACCTTTCCCGCCGGTGGCGCCTGCCTTACCGGCTTTGAGCGCGATCTGTTCGCCAGCGTAACGCACACCTTTGCCGTGGTAAACGTCGGGTTTACGCACTTTGCGCAGGTTGGCAGCGGTCTGACCGACCAGTTGCTTGTCGATGCCAGTGATGGAGAGCTTGGTGGGCTCGGGCACTGCGAAAGTGATCCCGGCTGGGGGCTCCATGACCACGGGGTGGCTGTAACCGATGGTCAGCTCAATGTTTTTACCGGCCAGTTTGGCACGGTAACCCACACCTTTGAGCTCCATGTTGATGGTGTAGCCTTCGCTCACACCTTTCACGGCGTTGGCGACCAGGGTGCGGGTCAGGCCGTGCAGGGCGCGGTGGCGGGGCTGGTCGGTGGGACGGGTGACGTTGATGGTGCTGCCGTCCACGGCCACGGTGAGCTCACTGTTGAAAGGAACAGTCAGTTCGCCTTTGGGGCCTTTGACTTTGAATTCACCGTTCTGGACGCTCACTTGCACGCCAGAGGGAACGGTGATGGGTTGTTTACCAATTCGGGACATGTTTCAAATCCCCCTTACCAGATCACGCAGATCACTTCGCCGCCAATGCCTTCTTTGCGGGCATCGCGATCAGCGAGGAGACCTTTGGAGGTGGAAACCACGGCCAGACCCAGTCCCTTGTGAATGCGGGGGAGGTCTTCGTGGCTGACGTAGGCACGACGGCCAGGGCGGGAGATGCGCTCAATGTGCTTGATCACTTGCTCACGCTTGTGTCCGTACTTTAGTTGGATGCGCAACACATCAAACTTGCCTTCGTTAACGCGCTCGTAACTCGCGAGGTAGCCTTCTTTCACCAGGATCTTGGCGATTTGCTCCTTGAACTTGGAGGCAGGCACATCCACGCTGTCCTTATATGTGCGCGTCGCATTCCGAATGCGCGTCAGCATATCTGCAATAGGATCGCTCAGCATTTCTTATCCTTTTCAGGGTGGGGAAGGTCTGGTTCTCCAGGTGACTTCCCCAAAGCGAATTCTTGTTTTGTCGAAAAAGGATCTTCAGACAGTCCCGGAACAAAACCGTTCCGGCTGTATCCAAAGCCTCTTACCAGCTGGACTTCTTCACACCGGGCAGTTCGCCACGGTGGGCCATTTCACGCAGGCAGATGCGGCAGAGACCGAAGAAACGGTAGTATCCACGGGCGCGTCCGCAACGCTGGCAGCGGTTGTAGTTCTGCACAGCGTATTTCTTGCTGTTGTGGGAAATGGTTTTGCCTTTGTTAGCCATTCAATCCACCTTACTTCCGGAAGGGAACGCCGAGTGCTCCCAGGAGGGCACGGGCTTCTTCGTCGGTGCGAGCGTTGGTGACGATGGTGATGTCCATACCACGCACGGCATCCACCATATCATAGGTGATCTCGGGAAAGATCAACTGCTCTTTCACACCGAGGTTGTAGTTGCCACGTCCGTCGAAGCTGTTGGGGTTCACACCCTTGAAGTCACGGATGCGGGGCAGACCCACGTTGATCAGTTTTTCCAGGAAGGTGTACATGCGCTGGCCGCGCAGGGTCACTTTCAGTCCGATGGGCATGCCCTGACGGAGTTTGAAGTTGGACACACTCTTCTTGGCCTTGGTGATCACAGGCTTCTGCAGTGCGATGATGGCGAGTTGGCTGGCAGCTTTGTCGATGACTTTGGAGTCTTCTTTGCTGGAACCCAGACCCTGGTTGAGGACGATTTTCTCGATGCGGGGCACCTGCATGATGCTGGCGTAGCCAAACTCCTGTTGCAGTTGAGCGCGCACCTCGTCGTAGTATTTTTTCTTCAGAGCGTCCACAGCATTAACCTCAGTCGATCACTTTGCCGCTCTTCGTGGCAACGCGGACTTTTTTACCGTCCACAATTTGCTTACGAGCGCGGGTGGGCTTGCCGGTCTCGGGGTCAACGAGGCGCACTTTGGAAGCATGCAGTGCAGCTTCGCGCTCTTCGATTCCACCCTGGGGGTTGTTGGCGTTGGCTTTGACGTGCTTTTTCACCACGTTGACGCCTTCAACGACCACTTTGTTTTCGCTGGGCAGCGCCAGGAGAACCTTGCCGGTCTTTCCTTTGTCTTTACCGCTGGCGACGTAAACCAGGTCGCCTTTCTTCACGTGAAGACCCATTAGAGCACCTCCGGAGCCAGGGAGATGATCTTCATGAACTTGCGGTCACGGAGTTCGCGAGCCACGGGCCCGAAGACACGGGTACCACGGGGTTCACCCTGGTTGTTGATGATCACGGCGGCATTCTTGTCAAAGCGAATCACGCTTCCGTCGGGACGCTGAATGGCTTTGCTGGTGCGGACCACAACGGCCTTGACCACGTCGCCGGACTTCACGTTCCCTTTGGGGGTGCTTTCTTTGACACTGGCGATGATGATGTCGCCCACTGCGGCGTAGCGTTTGTTACCGCCACCCCCGGTGGTGAGACCCTTCGCGCCGATGCCGTTGTTCAGAACACGGATGCACATGATTTCACGGGCACCGCTGTTGTCTGCGACGTCGAGTCGCGTTTGAGGCATGATCATGCTTCACCTCTGGCGCGTTCGATCAGCTTGGTCACTTGCCAAGTCTTGGTCTTGGAAATGGGACGGACATTGATGATCTCAACGATGTCACCGGTGTGGTATTCGTTTGTCTCGTCGTGGGCAGCGTATTTCTTGGAACGGGTCACGACTTTACCGTAAAGGGGGTGTTTGAACCTGCGTTCAACCTTCACGGTGACGGTCTTGTCCGCTTTGTCGCTGACAACGACACCTTGGAGCACTTTCTTGGGCATCCCTAATCTCCCTTACTTGCCTTTGCTTTCCGCAGTAACGGTCAGCAGTTGGGCGACTTCGCGCTTGAGTTCGCGAATGCGAGCAGGGTTGGCGAGCTGGCCGACAGAGTTCTGGAAGCGGAGTTCCATCAGCTCTTTTTTGCGGCTTGCGACTTCCTGCGCGATTTCAGCGGGCTTCAGTTGGCGAATTTCACTGAGCTTCATCGTAAACCTCGCGTTTGACCATCTTGGTCTTGATGGGCAGCTTGTGTCCAGCCAGACGGAAGGCTTCACGGGCCTGCTCTTCGGTCACGTTGGCGACTTCGAACATCACGCGGCCAGGCTTCACGACAGCCACCCAGTATTCTACCGCACCTTTACCTTTACCCATTCGGGTTTCGGCAGGCTTCTTGGTGATGGGTTTGTCCGGGAAAATGCGGATGTAGATTTTACCACCACGGCGGAAGTAACGGCTCATCACGATACGGCAGGCTTCGATCTGGTTGGACTTGATCCAGGCGGGTTCCTGGGCCACCAGGCCGAAGTCACCGAAGGCCACATACTCGCCGCCCTTGGTTGCACCGGTCATGCGACCACGGAACATTTTGCGGTACTTGGTGCGCTTGGGAAGAAGCATTACTCGCCTCCTTCTTTACGACGGCGGGCAGTGGGGCGACGGCGTTGTGCGCCACGCTCTTCGTTGCCACGCTGGGGTTTGGGCTGGGGTGCAGGACGCACTTCGCCGCGGTTGCCGATCACTTCACCGTTGAACACCAGGACTTTGACGCCGATGATGCCGTAGGTGGTGCGGGCCAGTGCGGTTCCGTAGTCGATGTCGGCGCGCAGGGTGTGGAGGGGCACGCGGCCTTCCAGCACTTTCTCGACGCGGGCCTGTTCAGCACCACCGAGACGGCCACCGAGGATGACTTTGACGCCACGGGCACCGGATTCCATCACGCGCTGGGCAGCTTGCTTCATGGCGCGACGGAAGGCGAAACGGCGCTCGATCTGCTCGGCGACACGCAGGGCAACGAGGGGAGCGGACAGGTTGGGGTTGCCCACTTCGGCCACGTTCACAGCCACGGTGCCAGCGGAAACCAGACCTTCGATGGCCTGACGGAGGGCTTTGATGGCCTCGCCGCCTTTGCCGATCACAACGCCAGGCTTGGCAGCGCTGATGGTGACGCTGATCTGCTGGCCAGCACGCTCGATTTCCACGCGGGCAACGCCTGCGGTGGCGAGTCGTTTGGTGACCAGGGCACGGATCAGTTCGTCTTCTTTCAGAAGCTTCTTGTAATCCTTCTTGGAAGCGTACCAGCGGCTGTTCCAGTCCTTGGTGATGCCCAGACGCAGTCCGTTGGGGTTGATTTTGTTACCCATTGCGTTCCTCCAGAATGATGGTGATGTGGCTGGTGCGCTTTTTGAGGATGTCACCACGACCACGAGCACGGGGGAGGATGCGCTTGATGGTGGGGCCTTCGTTGACGAAGGTCTGGGCAACGTACAGCCTGTCTTCGATCAGGTCGAAGTTGTTGACGGCATTTGCCTTGGCGCTTTTCAGCACTTTGAGCACAGGGTCGGACGCGCCGCGCGGAATGAAGCGCAGCAGGTCTTCGGCTTCGCTCACGGACTTGCCGCGAATGGCATCAACGACAAGGCGCACTTTGCGCGGAGCAATGCGAATGTATCTGGCAATGGCTTTGCTTTGCATGGCTCCTCCTTACTTTCTCTTGCTGGATTTCGAGTTCTTGTCGTCGCCGTGACCGCGGTAGTTGCGGGTGGGGGCGAACTCGCCGAGTTTGTGACCAATCATCTGCTCGTTCACGTAGACGGGGATGTGCTGTTTGCCGTTGTACACAGCCACAGTGTGTCCGATCATCTCGGGAACGATGGTGGAGCGGCGGCTCCAGGTCTTGATCACTTGTTTTCTGTTGCTGTTGTTGAGGGCATCCACTTTGTCCAGCAGGTGGCCATCAACGAACGGTCCTTTTTTCAGGCTACGAGGCATGCAGGCTCCTTATTACTTCCGGCGAGCGACGATGAAGCGGCTGCTGTTCTTGCGACGCTTGCGGGTCTTGAGACCTTTGGCAGGCTGTCCCCAGGGGGAAACAGGCGTGCGGCCAACACCAGTGCGACCTTCACCACCACCGTGGGGGTGATCCACAGGGTTCATGGAAGAGCCACGCTGATAGGGCTTGCGTCCGAGCCAGCGGGTGCGTCCAGCTTTACCGATCACGATGTTCTTGTGCTCTGCATTGCCGATGCTGCCAACGGTGGCGTAGCACTCGGTGTGCACACGGCGAAGTTCGCCGCTGGGCAGGCGCAGGATCGCGTAGTCGCCTTCTTTACCTTGGATCTGGATGCTCGTACCGGCACTGCGGGCCATCTGGCCACCACGACCGGGCACCAGTTCCACGTTGTGGACCACGGCACCGACGGGCATGAAGCGCAGGGGCAGGGCATTGCCGACCTTGGGTTCTGCTTCGGGACCGCTCACCACGGTGGCGCCGACTTGCAGACCTTCAGGAGCCAGGATGTAGCGCTTTTCGCCGTCGAGGTAGTGCAGGAGGGCGATGCGTGCGCTGCGGTTGGGATCGTACTCCACGCTGGCGACTTTGGCAGGAACTCCGGCCTTGTCACGGCGTTTGAAGTCGATGATGCGGTACAGGCGCTTGTGGCCACCGCCGCGGAAACGGCTGGTGATGCGACCACGGTTGTTGCGTCCACCGGTCTTGTGAATGGAGGTGGTCAGGCTCTTCTCGGGGCGCTTTTTGGTCAGGCCCGAGAAATCAGCCGTGGTCAGGAAGCGCCTGGAGGGAGTGTATGGACGGTACGTCTTAACTGCCATGCTAGCGCTCCTTAAACCAGGTTCTCAAGGGCTTCGATTTTCTGGCCCTCTTTGAGTTTGACAATTGCTTTTTTGCGGTCAATGCGCTTGCCGGTAAAACGGCCTGCACGTTTGACTTTGCCTACCAGGTTCTGGGTGTTGACGCTGTCCACCTTGACGCCGAAAACTGCTTCGACAGCAGCTTTGATTTCGACTTTGGTGACGCGGGGGTCAACCCAGAAGCTGTAAACGCCGTTCTCGATCCCAGCGAAAGCTTTCTCGCTCACGACAGGAGCTTTGATGGTGTCAAAATGGCTCATTCTTCACCGTCCTTCGCGGGTTCGAGGACCACTGCGTCGATGACCAGGTTGTCATGGCGCAGGATGTCGTAGACGTTCAGGCCTTCCACAGCCACAGCGGTGACGTTGCGGAGGTTGCGGGCAGCGAGGCGGGCGTTCACGTCGTCAGTCACCAGGAAGATGCTGCCTTCGATGCCGTTCTCTTTGACCCAGGCCACGAACTGCTTGGTCTTGCCTTCCACGCCGAATCCGTCCACTGCGAACAGTTTGCCGGTGGTGGCGCGGTCGCCGAGGGCCATGGCCAGACCGAGCTGACGCACTTTGCGGGGCAGGGTGTAAGCGTAGCTGCGGGGTTTGGGGCCGAAGGCCACACCACCGCCCACGAAGGTGGGAACGCTGCGGTCGCCGTGACGGGCGTTACCGGTGCCCTTCTGGCTGTACATCTTCTTGCCCACGCGGCTCACCTGAGCGCGGGTTTTGGTGCTGGCGGTGCCACGGCGGCGCTTGGCGAGTTGCCAGGTCACCACGTCGTGCAGGATGCCGACTTTGGCTTCGGGGAACTCGACTTCAAGAGCGCGACCCCCGTTTTTGCCGATCACTTTGATCTGGCTCATGACTTGCCTCCCTTGGCGGCAGCTTTGAGGATGACCAGACCACCGTTGGGACCGGGGATGCCGCCTTTGACGAGAATCAGGTTCTCATCAGGACGAACTTCGATGATTTCGAGGTTCTGAACGGTGATGCGTTCAACGCCCCAGTGACCAGCCATGCGCTTGCCTTTGTAAACGCGACCGGGGGTTTTGCGCTGACCGATGGAACCGGGGCGACGGTGCCATTTTTTGGAACCGTGGCTGGCAGGACCGCCTTTGAAGCCCCAGCGACGCATGACACCCTGGGTACCGCGACCCTTGGAGGTGCCGGTCACATCAACGATTTCGCCCTGCTCGAACAGGTCAGCCTTGAGGACATCACCATCGAAGTTGAAATCGCGGAATTCGCGGAGGTAACGCACTGCACTGGCACCGTTTTTCTTCAGGTGGCCCAGAGCGGGTTTGTTGAGGCGGCTTTCTTTCTGCTCGCCGTAACCGACCTGAATGGCGTTGTAGCCGTCGGTGGCAGCAGTTTTGCGTTGCACGATCTGGCAGGGGCCAGCGAGCACAACGGTGACGGGAACGACCTTGTCGCCTTTCCAGACTTGGGTCATCCCGACTTTGGTGCCGAGAATGCCTTTGGTCATTGTGCACCACCCACGGTCTTGATCTCGATGTCCACACCGGTGGGGAGATCCAGGGTCATCAGGGAATCGATGGTCTTCTTGGTGGGGGACTCAATGTCCACCAGACGGTTGTGGGTGCGGATTTCAAAGGATTCGCGGCTGTCCTTGTCGATGAAGGGGCTGCGCATCACGGTGAAACGGCGGATGCGGGTGGGGAGGGGAATGGGTCCGCTCACCTTGGCACCCGTGCGGCGCACGGTGTCCACAATCTTGGACGCACTCTGGTCGAGGGTGCGGTGGTCAAAGCCACGAAGTTTGATGCGAATCTTGGGAGCGACCATTATTCAAGCACCTTGGAGACGACGCCTGCACCGACGGTACGGCCACCTTCACGGATGGCGAAA